>NZ_JBCGFB010000044.1:0-44183 GCF_038752175.1 Nocardia sp. No.11
CGTCGGCGTCGGGGGCCGGCCGGGCGTCGGTGGCGCCGTGCTGGTGCGGCCACGCGGGGTCGTGCGAATCATGGTGTCCGGCAGCGTGTTCGGCCCACTCCGGCGGCAGGACCGGCTCCACGGGGACACCGGCGAGCGCCTCGCGCAGCACCGTCACCATCGAGGTGCCGTGCTCGGCGAGGGCGGCGACCACGTCGTGGTGTTCGCCGCGCACCAGCGCCGCGGCCGCGCAGACCGGGCACCAGGCGCAGCCGCCGAGATCGGCCTGCCCGTCGGCGGCGGTGCGGCGCAGCACCGGTTCGACTCTGGCCAGCAGCACTTCGGCCAGCAGCCGCAGCTCCTCGGTGAACTCGGCGAAGCCGTCGGGGTGGTGGCCGCGGCGGTCGGACTGGGCGTCACTACTCATCTGCGGTGGCCTTCGTGTAGTTCGGATCGGCGGGCCAGACCTGCGGATCGGGCCGGAAGCGGACCACCAGATGACCGTCGTCGAGCTCGGCGCCCGCCACCGTGCAGCGTTGCAGCACCGGCGCGAGCCGTACGCGCGTGCGCACCCCGTCGGCTCCCACGATCAGATCGTCCTCCACTCGGCCCAGCCGCAAGGTGCCGGGATCGACTACCGGCAGCCGCATCCGCATCGCGTACACGGAGTCGACACCGGAGCCCGACTCCCATCGAACCATCGGTTCGCCCGATCGCGCGCTCTGAGCGTGCGGGCCGGGCAGCGTGTCGACCGCGTAGGAGAACGCCGAGAGCGAACTCAGACCCGCCGGCTCGGCGCCCGCGTGCTGGGCGATCAGGATCGGGACATCGGTGATCTGCTCGTGCAGCCGCGCCACCACCTCGAGCTGCTCGGCGCGACGGTTGAGATACCAGTGCACGGCCGGATGGGCGTTCTCGCCGGGCGGCGGCACCTGCGGCAGCACCTTGTTCACCACCACCGCGTCCAGCCGCAGACCGAGCAGCGCGGCCGCCGAACGCACGCGCCGGGACTCGGCGACGGCTACCTGCTCGGGACCGGTGATCAGCCGGGCGCTGGTGCGGGTGCGGTCGGCGAGCAGGTCGCGAACCCCGGTGACCGCGGCGACGATCCGTTCGACCGTGGCCGCCAGCACCGCTTTGCGCAGATCGGGGCCGATCGCGCTCATCGTGCGTTCGTGGCGCGGCCAGAGCCGTTCCAGATAGGTGAGCAGGGTGTCCGGCGCGGTGACCAGGCGCAGCATGTCGGCCGAGGGCGGGCAGTCGACGACGATGACGTCCCAGTCGTCCTCCTCGGTGTACTGGGCGATCTCCACCAGCATCAGCAGTTCCTGCACGCCGGGCAGGCCGGTCAGTTCGGCCGGGTCGATCGCGGTCAAGTCGACGCCGTGATCGTGGCCGCCGCCCTTGGCCAGCATCCGCACCACATCGCGGAACCGGTCCTCGAGCAGGGCGAGGGAATCGATCTCGATCACCTCGAGCCCGGGCGCGACCCTGGCCACCCCGGCGACGGTGCCCGGATCGTGCGGGAAACGGAAGCCGAGCGCGTCGCCGAGCGAATGCGCCTGGTCGAGCGAGGCGATCAGCACCCGCTGTCCGGCGCGGGCGTGGGCCATGGCCGTCGCGCAGGCCAGCGTCGTCTTGCCGACACCGCCCTTGCCGACGAACAGTTCGACGCGGGTACCGCCCGGGGCGCTCAGCCCTCGACCCGCTTCTTCAGTTCCTTCAAGGCCGTATCGGTGATCACCTTCTCGGCCTTCCGCTTGAACATGCCGATCATCGGGATGTTCAAGTCGACGGTCAGCTCGTAGACCACCTCGGTGCTGCCGTCGGGCCGTTCGCGCAGTTCGTAGCTGCCGTCCTGGGCCTTCTGCAGGTCACCGCTGAGCAGCCGCCAGCTCACCGCGTGGCCGTCGGCGCGCCAGGTGTAGGCCAGCACGTAGGTGTCCTTGACGACGCCGGCGTCGAGCACGAACCGGGCGGTCGCCGCCCGCCCGGCGGCGTCGGTGTCGAGCACCTCGACCGACTGCGCGGCCGCGACCCATTCCGGATAGGACTCCAGGTCCGCGATGACGGCCATCACCTGCTGCGACGGCGCCTCGATGACGATCGATCTCTGGGTCCGGTCGGCCATGGCGGACAACGGTTCCTTTCGTGCGGGACGAGCAGTCGGTGCCGGTGGCGTCAGGACGCCGCGGCGACCGCGGGCGCGACGCCGGCGGGTCGGCCTGCCTCGAGTCGAGCCTTCAATTCGAACGACATGTGCTTGCCCGCCACCCGGCGGGCCCGATTCGCCGCGGCCAGCGCGCGCGGGGTCAGCGGCTTGGCGGCGGTGGGCTCGGCGTGCAGGAAGTAGTGCAGGATGGCGCCCTCGGGGACGGCCTCCAGCCACACTTCCATGGTCCCGTCCAGCGGGCCCGCCACCGTCCAGCGGATGCCCTTGTCGCCGCGATCCTCCCGCACGTCGAGACGGAGATCGGGCCACCAGCGACGCCAGTTGTTCGTGGCGCTCAGCACGTCGGCGATCGCGGCGGGCGGCGCCGCGAGAAAGGTCTGATCTGCGACCTGGATACTGCTCACCTCGCTGAGCGTAGTGGACGCCACACCGGACGCGGCCGGGGTGTCACCGCAGCAGCTCCCGCAGCCGGGCGCCCTGACGGTCCCAATGCCAGTTCTGTTCCACCCACGCGCGCCCGGCGGCGCCCATGGCGGCCGCCTTGTCGCGGTCGGTGAGCAGTTCGACGAGGGCGTCGCTGATCTGCTCGGCGGAGCGGCCGTGCACGACCAGCCCGGTCTCGCCCTCCCGCACGGTCTCGGGCGCGCCGCCGGAACTGCCCGCCACCACCGGCACCCCGGTGGCCGAGGCCTCCAGGTAGACGATGCCGAGGCCTTCGACATCCAGGCCCGCGCCGCGGGTGCGGCACGGCATCGCGAACACGTCGGCGATGGTGTGGTGGGCGGCGAGCTCGCCCGAGGGCACCCGACCGGTGAACACCACGGAGTCGGAGACCCCGAGCGCCTCGGCCAGCCCCCGCAGCCGGATCTCGTAGGGGCCACCGCCCGCGATCACCAGGACCGCCCCGTCGACGCGTTCACGGATCTCGCTCATCGCCACGATCAGCATGTCCTGGCCCTTGCGCGGGACCAGGCGCGACAGACACAGCACCGTCGGCCGGTCACCGAGGCCGTAGCGAGCGCGCAGTTCGGCGCGCGCGCCCGGGTCGGGCCGGAACTCGGCCGGATCGACGCCCGGCGGCAGGTACTCGAGCGCGGCGCGCGGACCGAACGCCGAGGCGAACCGGCCCCGGGTGTACTTGCTGACATAGGTGACGACGTCGGTGTTCTCGCCGATCGAGCGCAGCACCTGCCGCGCGCCCGGCAGCATCGACCAGCCCACCTCGTGGCCGTGGGTGCTGGCCAGGATGCGCTCGGCACCCGCGCGGCGCAGCATCGGCGCCATCGCCGCCAGCGGCGCGGCCGCGCCGAACCACACGGTGTCGCAGTCGTGTTCGCGCAGCAGCTTGCCCGCGCGCTTGATCACCCCCGGCGTCGGCAGCATGAGGGTCGTCGGATGGCGAACGACGCGGAACTTCTGCGCGGCGTCGAACTTCTCGTGGCTGTCACCACGCCAGCGCGGCGCGTAGACGACCAGGTCGTCGGGCGGCAGCTGCTCGGCCAGCGCGTGCAGATAGGACTGGATGCCGCCCGGCCGAGGCGGGAAATCGTTGGTAACCAGCAGAGTTCGGGCCATAAGTGAACAACCTAATAGGTGAGTGTCACGGAGTGACTCGATGAGGGGTGGTGGTCGGGCGACGGGTGGTCAGACGGCGCGGCCCCGTAACCAGGCGCGCCAGCCGTCGAGCAGGTCGGTGCGCGAGGTGCCGAGTACGGCGGCGAAGGCGGCGTCCTGGGCCGCGGCGGACTGCGGGCCGGTCGCGAGCCGCTTGTACAGCGTGGTGAGGGCGGCCGGGCCGTAGCGGTCGGCGAGGAAGGCGCAGGCACTCCAGGCCGATTCGTAGGCGTAGGGGGCGTCGGTGCCGGTGAAGTCGGCGTCACCGATCAGATCGGTGGGCAGGGCGCCCGCGCGCAGCCGGGTGGTCAGCGTGGGGGCGATCTGGGAGAAGGTGCTGGCACTCGTGCGCTGGGCGACGTACTCGGCGTAGCCCTCGACCAGCCACAGCGGCGCGCCGTCGGCGGTGGCCGCCCTGGTCGCGATGTGGGTCAGTTCGTGGCGCAGCAGCGTCGCCATGCCCTCGTCGCCGACGCGGCGGCGGGCGTCGGGATTGAACACGATCCGCTGATCGGTCGGCCGGGTGCCGGGCGCGTAGGAGCCGGTGAGCGACACCGCGGCCACATCGGCACCGGTCGAGGCGCCCGCCGCCCTGGTGAGCGCGGTGAACTCGGTGGGCGTGCCCGCGACGACGATCACCGGTGCGCGATTCCAGTCGGTGCCCCAGGTGGTGCTCACGTCGGCGATCGCCGGGGCGAGTTCCTGCTCGAGGACGTCGACGTCGGTGCGGTGGCCGGAGTGGGCGACCACGAGCGCGTCGGCCTCGTCGCCCGCGGCGACCCGGCGCACCAGGATCGGCCCGAACGGCTGCAGCTCGCGGCGGACCGGGGTCAGCCGGGGGTCGTCGATGCCCTCGGTGGTGTCGAGTACCTCGGCCTCGTCGGTGGCCAGCTGTAGCGGACCGGCGTTGCGCGGCACCAGGATCAGTGCGACGCACGCCCCGGTCAACAGCGTGACCGAGGCGAGCGTGAGCGCGAATTCGAGGCGGCCGTTGGCCGAGAACCAGGATCGTAGGCCGGAGGTACGGCGGGACGGATCGGTCACCGCCGGCTCAGTATCGCCGGGCCGAGTGGAAGGGGGTGGTGTTGATCGGCGCGACGGCCACCGGGACACCGAAGGTGGAGGCGTGCACCATCATGCCGTTGCCCGCGTAGATCCCGACGTGGGAGATCTCGGGATAGAACAGCACGACGTCGCCGGGCTGCAGGTCGTCCTTGGCCACCGGGGTGCCGAAGTTCGCCTGCTGGGAGCTGGTGCGCGGGACGTTCTTGCCCACCTGCTTGAAGGCCCACTGCACGAGCCCGGAGCAGTCGAACTGGTCGGGACCGGTGGCGCCCCAGACATACGGGTCGCCGATGCGGGTCAGGGCGGCGGCCAGCGCGCTGGTGCCGCTGCCGGGGACCAGGCCCTGCAGCAGGGAGTCGCGGTCGAAGCCGGGCGGGAAGGGGGAACCGGCCAGGGTCGACTTGTCCTTGGCCGAGAGCGCGCCCCAGGCCTCGACGACCTGGGTGGTGGCCAGGCTGAGATCGTGGCGCTTGCGGTCGACGTCGGCGCGCACGGCCTCGGCGGCCGCGGTCGCGGCGCGGGCGGTGTCGGCGGCCGCGCGGGTCACCGATTCGGCGGCGGTGGCCNGCGCCCCAGGCCTCGACGACCTGGGTGGTGGCCAGGCTGAGATCGTGGCGCTTGCGGTCGACGTCGGCGCGCACGGCCTCGGCGGCCGCGGTCGCGGCGCGGGCGGTGTCGGCGGCCGCGCGGGTCACCGATTCGGCGGCGGTGGCCGCGTCGGCGGCCTTCTTGAACTGGCGCACGCTGTCGGCGGTCTGCTGCGCGAGCACGTCCAGCGTGGACATCTTGTCCAGCAGCTGCTGCGGTGAATTGCTCGACAGCACCGCGAACATGCGATCGGTGCGGGCGCCGGTGTAGGTGGCGATCGCGGTGCGATCGATCATCGGCTGGAACTTGCGGACCTCGGCGCGGGCGGCGTCGGCGACGGCGGTGCTGGCGGCCAGCTTGTCGTCGGCCTCGCGCTGCACGGCCCATTTGGCGTCGAGATCGGACTGCGCGTCGAGCGAGGCCTGGTTGAGCACCTCGGCCTGCCGGGAGAGGTCGATCATCCGGGCGATGGCGTCACCGGCGGTGGTCGGCAGGGCGATCGGGTCGGCGAGGGCGGGGCCCGCGGCGTAGGTGGCGCACACCAGGATCGCGGCGGACATGGCTCCGGCGATGCCCCGCGCAACGCGTGGGTTCCGGTGGTGGTCAGTCACAGTGCGCCGTGCCCCGTTCTCTCGATGTCCGCCGATGCAGCGCCTTACCCGAACCGGATCCTCTCGTCCGGCGAGAAGGTCTCGATCAGGTTACGGAACCGCGTATGCCCGTGTCCAGTAGGCCACGGAGGGGTCACGGTGCGCCCTTCCCCGCGAACGACGCACCGTACCCGTCGATCAGAAGCGGCGAGCGCCCGCGAACGGCATCGAGGAGATCGGCGCCAGTTGGACCGGGGTGCCCGAGGTCGAGGCGTGCACGACGTTGCCGTCGCCCGCGTACAGACCCGAGTGGCCGCCGCCGTAGAACGACACGAGGTCGCCGGGCTGCAGGCTGTCGAGGGAGACCGGGGTGCCTGCGCCGAGCTGGGCGCCGCTGGTGCGCGGCAGCTCCATGCCGGCCTGCCGGTAGGCCCACTGGACCAGGCCCGAGCAGTCGAAGGCGTCCGGGCCGGCGGCGCCGTAGACGTAGGGGGAGCCGACCTTGCTCAGCGCGGCATCGAGGGCGATGTCGGCGGCGGTGGCGCGCGGCGCGGTGAAGGCCTGCGGGACCGAGGGGGTCTCGATGCCGGGGATGCCCTGCGGCAGCGGGATCTCGTTGGGCACCTCGAAGGTGCCGATACCGGGGACAGTGACCGGCGTCGCCGACGCGGGAGCGGCCGGCAGGAGGAACGCGCCGATGGTGGCAGCGCCGACGGCTCCGGCGGCAACGGCTCGCTGCGCCTGACGCTTGACGGTGTTGGTCGCCATGATGCGGGTACTTCCAATCTGCCCCACGACGCCGGGTCCGTATGACGCGGCGGGCTTCATCCCGTTGAACCGTTCGTGGCCGTGGGGACTCCGTGAGGTCTCGAAAAGGTTACGAAGACATCACGGTGGTTTGTAAAGTCGGACATCGGTCCGAAAGGCAATTCGGGAGATCTGCCCGAACTTTGTGTGCGAGCTGCGTCACACCAATCACGAAACGATAACGCCAGGTCGACTTCGGGCGGCTTCCGGACTGCCGCCCGGCGCGTCGTGGACGGCTTGTTCACGGCCTATTGGTCTACCACTAGGGGTGAACCCCCAGGTCGCCTCCGCGCGTCGACCCTCGAACCGGTCGGTCGACCAAGCGTGCCCGCGGGCGGCGCGCCGCCCGCTCCGGCGGCCGCCGATCGGTAATCGGTCTTACCCGATGAAATTCGGCCCGGTCATGTGATGTTCGGCAAACTGTGAGCCCGGTCTCATTCGGGTCTGATCAAGGTCATTTTGTTCGCATCGGAACGAAAGTCTCGCGGCGAATGGCCGGGCGCGGGCTTCTCGGCGGCGCCCGGCGAACCGGTTCCCGTGCGGCGCGCGAGGGCCGGCGCGGAACCGGGTTCGGCGACGGCGAGCGTGTCGTACCCCCGTCCTACGCTGCTCGCCGTGCCCGATCCCGTTCCGCTCCCGGCCGCCGCGCGTCAGCTGGCGTTCGACGAACTCGACACACCGCTCTACGACACCACCTTCGTCGTCGTCGACCTGGAAACGACCGGGACCAGCCCGGACGGGGACTCCATCACCGAGATCGGGGCGGTGAAGGTACGCGGGGGAGAAGTGCTGGGGGAGTTCGCGACTCTGGTGAATCCGGGATTCGCGATCCCGCCCGCGATCGTGCAGATCACCGGGATCACCACG
Source organism: Nocardia sp. No.11 (assembly GCF_038752175.1). Taxonomy (NCBI): domain Bacteria; kingdom Bacillati; phylum Actinomycetota; class Actinomycetes; order Mycobacteriales; family Nocardiaceae; genus Nocardia; species Nocardia sp. No.11. The sequence goes on from NZ_JBCGFB010000044.1 coordinate 7,684, forward strand.
GCGATGGTGTACGAGGCGCCGCGGATCGAGGCGGTGCTGCCGGGTTTCCTCGAGTTCGCCGCCGGCGCGGTCCTGGTGGCGCACAACGCCCGTTTCGACACCGCCTTCCTCAAGGCCGCCGCCGCCCGGCAGGACATCGCCTGGCCGAATCCGCAGGTGCTGTGCACGGTCAAGCTCGCCCGGCGGGTGCTGACCCGCGACGAGGCGCCCTCGGCCCGGCTCGGCGTGCTCGCCCAGATCCTGGGCGCCTCGACCACACCGACGCATCGCGCCCTCGACGACGCCCGCGCTACCGTCGACGTGCTGCACGCCCTGATCGGCCGGGTCGGCAACCAGGGCGTGCACAGCCTGACCGAGCTGCTCGACTATCTGCCCGGGGTGACCGGAACCCAGCGCGCCAAGCGCGTTTTCGCCGGTGATCTGCCGACCGCGCCCGGTGTCTACCTGTTCCGTGGGCCGTCCGACGAAGTCCTCTATATAGGGACGGCTGTCAACCTGCGCCGCCGTGTCCGCACCTACTTCACCGGTTCGGAGACCCGCGGCCGGATGAAAGAGATGGTGGCCCTGGCGATCCGGGTCGACCATGTGGTGTGCGCGCACGGTCTGGAAGCGGGGGTGCGGGAGTTGCGCCTGCTGGCCGCGCACGCGCCGCCCTACAACCGCCGCTCGAAATTCCCCCGGCGCGGCTGGTGGCTCACCCTCAGCGACGAAGCCTTCCCCCGGCTCACCACGGTGCGCACACCCACGCGAACGGCATTGGGGCCGTTCGGTTCCCGCGCCGATGCCGTCGATGTGGCGGCGACGATCGCCGAGTTCGCCGGCCTGCGGACCTGCGCCACCCGGCTCACCCGCGCGGCGCGACACACCTGCCCGCCCGCCGTCGTCGGCGGTTGCCCGGCCGCACGCCCCGAGGTCGACCTGGACGCCACCGGCTACGCCCCGGCCGTGGACGCGGTGCGCGACCTGCTCGCGGGTCGCTCGGACGCGCTGCTGCGCGCCATGCTCGACCGCATCGAAACCCACTCCACCGCTGAGCATTTCGAGGCCGCCGCCCGCCTGCGCGACCGCGCCGCCGCCGTCGTCACCATGCTGCACCGCACCCAGCGTCTCGCCGCGCTGGCCCGGCTCGCGGAACTGATCGTCGCCCTGCCCGACGGCGCGGGCGGCTGGGAGTTCTCGGTGATCCGCTACGGCCGCCTCGCCGCCGCGGGCACCGCCCGGCGCGGCACCCCGCCCATGGCGGTCGTCGACCAGATCGTCGCGGCCGCCGAGACCGTCCTCCCGGACCTGGGCGACGCGGCGACCACCGGCCGCATCCGTTCGGCCACCGCCGCGCCCGGCATGGACGCCCCGTCCGCCCACGATGCCCTGTTCGCCTGCGCGACCCCGCCCGACGACGACATTCCCCCGTTGCGCGGCGCCCCTCCCGAGGAGGTCGGCGTCATCGCCCGCTGGCTGGCCAAGCCCGGCGTCCGCATCGTCCGCACCAGCGAGGGCTATCGCGAACCCCTGCACGGCGCGGCCCGCTGGAAAGGCTGGGCCCAGCTGGCCCGCACCGCCGCCACCACGGTCGGCCCGGGGGAGCAGTACCTGGCCGAACGGTGACCGCGGGCCCGGAGGATCATGGAACCGCCTGTCACGCCCCGGTGACGGCGGGAGAGAGGGCGAAGGCGCGAATGTTCGTGAAGGTGTGCGGTCTGACCACCGAGGAACAGATCGACTGGGCCGTCGAGCTCGGCTACTCCGCGATCGGCGTCATGGCCACGCCCAAGAGCAAGCGGTACCGCACGCCCGCGCAGGCCCGTGCCCTCGCCGACTACGCGCGCGGCCGGATCACCACCTTCGTCGTGGCCCTGGCGGCCGCCGAGGTCACCGAGGTGGCCGACGCCTTCGACGTCGTCCAGCTCTATCAGTGGGCCGACCTGCCCAACCTCGCGTTCTGCTCGTCCACGCCGCCCGCGCCCGAGCAGACCAGCGAGTACTTCTTCTACGACGCCAGCGCGGGCTCCGGGATCTTCGAGGAGTTCCCGGACTGGGTGCGCGCGCTGCCCGGCAAGGTGGTGCTGGCCGGCGGGCTCGATGCCGGCAATGTCGCCGAGACCATCGCCCGGCACCGCCCGTACGGCGTCGACGTGTCCAGTTCGGTGGAATCGGCGCCCGGGGTGAAGAGCCTGGAGCTGATGCGCCGGTTCAAAGCGGCCACCGAGCGGCCCGAAGTTCTAGGCTGATCCCATGATTACCGCGATCGTGCTGATCCAGGCCGAGAACTCTCGTATCCCCGAGACCGCGCAGGCTCTCGCCGACACCGCCGGAGTCGCCGAGGTGTACTCCTGCGCCGGTGACGTCGATCTGATCGCGATCGTGCGGGTGCGCGATCACGAGCGCATCGCCGAGGTCGTCACCAGCGGCATCGACAAGGTCCCCGGCGTAGTGCGCACCACCACCCACATCGCCTTCAAGTCGTACTCGAGCGCCGACGTGGAAGCCGGATTCTCGCTGGGGGAGTGAGGCTTTCGCGCGTTCAGGACTCGTCGAGGACCTGGGTGAGCTCGGCCCAGCTCTGCAACAGCTTCGCCGCCGCGCCGCTGTCCACCGCGGCGGCGGCGCGCTCGAGCCCGCCGGTCAGGGCGGCGTCCAGATCCAGGTCGACGTCGCCCGCGCCGCGCGAGAGGTCGTAGGCGACGATCGCGGCCGCCGAGTTGAGCAGCACCGCGTCGCGCACCGCGCCCGGCGCGCCGGCGAACATCTCGCGCGCGATCCCCGCGTTGGCCACGGCGTCACCGCCGCGCAGCGCGTCCAGGTCCACCCGAGGGATGCCGAGGCGGGTCGGATCGAGCACGGTCTGCCGGATCCGCCCGCCGCTGACCACCCACACGTCGGTGACGTCGGAGGTCGTGATCTCGTCGAGTCCGTCGCGTCCGCGCACCACCAGCGCACTCGCGCCACGCTCGGCGAACACCCCGGCGATGACCGGCGCCAGGTCGGCGAAGGCGCAGCCGATCAGGCCTGCGCGCGGCTGCGCGGGGTTGGTGAGCGGGCCGAGCACGTTGAACACGGTCGGGATGCCGATCTCCTTGCGCGCCGGACCAGCGAAACGCAGCCCCGAGTGGAACAGCGGCGCGAAACAGAAGCCGATCCCGGCCTCGCGCACCGACCGCGCCACCGACTCCGGGCCCAGCGCCAGCTTCACGCCCAGCGCCTCGAGCACGTCGGCGCCGCCCGCCTTGGACGACGCGGCCCGGTTGCCGTGCTTGACCACCGGCACCCCGGCGGCCGCCACGACCACCGAGGACATGGTGGAGATGTTGACCGACCCGGAGCGGTCACCGCCGGTGCCGACGATGTCGACCGCGTCGCCGTCGACGTGCACCAGGCGGGCGTGCCCGAGCATGCCCGCGACCATCCCCGCCAGTTCGGTGGGGGTGGGGCCCTTGATCTTCATGGCGACGCCGAAAGCCGCGATCTGGGCGGCGGTGGCATTGTCGGTGAAGATCTCGTCGATCACCCAGGTCGTGTCGTCCGCGGCCAGGTCGCCGCCGTCGGCGAGGGTTCCGAGCACCTGGGGCCAGCTGCGCACGCTCATCTGCTCCGCATCTCCGTTCGACATCGCCATCGCGCAACTCTGATCGGGCGCGGCGGGGTAGCGCAAGCCTATTGCGCCGTTGGCTGAGTTTACGGCGCGGGACGCGGCGGTTGCAGCGCGTCCCAGCCGTCGGCGACGCCGTCGTGGCGCTGCGCGAGCCCGGCCATCCGCGATCGCTCCTGCGAACAGGTCAGCGGATCGAGGCGCTGCACCCGCTGCAACACGACCGGCACCAGCTCGCCCGCGGTGGTGTCCACGGCCTCGGCCCGCGCGTAGCCGTCGTAACCGGCGATCTCGGCGGCCTCGTCGATCCGGTCCGCGGGCAGGCGCAGGTGGTGGCGCAGGACCGCGTCGGCGTCCCGGTCGAGCTCGGAGGCCCGGTCCAGCGCCGCCGAGCAGGCTTCGGCGTCGTCGAAACTCGCCGCGACCACGACGAGATCGGTCCGCGCGGGGTCGAGCGACTCGCCCTGCCCGCCGAACAACCGCCGCCACATCCGCACCACGACCATCGCCGCCTCCTCGTCTCAGGTTATCCACATCCAACGCTGTCACAATGGGTCGTCACGTGATCGTCGCCAACACGCCGACGGAGGTCGTAGACCCCCTCTGTGCGTGGGTTTTCCGACTCCCGCGACAAACTTTCGTACCCGGGTACAGCTGTCGTACTACGAAGAGTCATACTTACCCCGTGACGACCGCAGTAGGCACCCCAGGATCGGCCATTACTCAGCGTGTGCATTCGCTGAACCGGCCCAACATGGTCAGCGTCGGAACCATCATCTGGCTGTCGAGCGAGCTGATGTTCTTCGCCGGCCTCTTCGCCATGTACTTCGTTGCGCGCGCGCAGGCGCACGGCAACTGGCCCCCGGAGCCGACCGAGCTGAACATGAAGCTCGCCGTTCCGGTGACGGCCGTGCTGGTCGCATCGTCGTTCACATGCCAGATGGGTGTGTTCGCCGCGGAGAAGGGCGACGTGTTCGGCCTCCGTCGCTGGTACATGATCACCCTGCTGATGGGCGCGTTCTTCGTCGCCGGCCAGGGCTACGAGTACTACCACCTGGTGGAGGAGGGGACCTCGATCTCCGGCAGCTCGTACGGCTCGGTCTTCTACATCACCACCGGCTTCCACGGTCTGCACGTGATCGGCGGTCTGATCGCGTTCGTGTTCCTGCTGATCCGCACCACGCTGAGCAAGTTCACGCCCGCCCAGGCCACCGCCGCCATCGTGGTGTCCTACTACTGGCACTTCGTCGACATCGTCTGGATCGGGCTGTTCGCCACGATCTACTTCGTCCGCTAGCGCGCGGGCGCACAGCATTTGCACAAGTCGGTTCCGTCTACTCCAAAGGGACACAGATGAGTTCATCTCCCCCGTCGGCCCCCGAGCCCGCCGGCCCTGACCACGGTCAGGCCACCAAGGCGCGTAAGCAGCGTCGCGTTCGCCGTCGTATCGCGGGTGGCCTCGCGTTGCTGGTTGGTCTGGTCGGAGCCGGCTTCCTCGCCGCGGCACTCACCCCCGCGCCTCAGGTCGCCACCGCGCACGAGGACCAGTCCGCGCTGATCCGCGAGGGCAAGCAGCTCTACGAGACCTCGTGCATCACCTGCCACGGCGCGAACCTGCAGGGTGTCGAGGATCGTGGCCCCAGCCTGATCGGCGTCGGCGAAGCCGCCGTCTACTTCCAGGTGTCCTCCGGCCGCATGCCGATGGTGCGCAACGAGGCCCAGGCCATGCGCAAGCCCGAGAAGTTCGACGCGCATCAGACCGACGCGCTCGGCGCGTTCGTCGCCGCCAACGGCGGTGGCCCCTCGGTGATCCGCGACGCCAACGGCGAGATCGCGCAGGAATCGCTGCGTGGCGACGACATCGCCCGCGGCTCGGAGCTGTTCCGCATGAACTGCGCCTCCTGCCACAACTTCACCGCCCGTGGTGGCGCGCTGTCCGGCGGCAAGTTCGCCCCGCCGCTGGCCGAGGCCAACGAGCAGCAGATCTACGACGCCATGCTCACCGGCCCGCAGAACATGCCGAAGTTCTCCGACCGGCAGCTGACGCCGGAGGAGAAGCGCGACATCGTCGCCTACGTCAAGAACGCCGCGGAAGAGAAGTCGCCCGGCGGCTGGGACCTCGGCGGTTTCGGCCCGGCGACCGAGGGTCTGGCGATCTGGGTTATCGGCATCACCGCCGTGGTGGGTGCCGCGATGTGGATCGGATCTCGCACATGAGTGGACAGGAGCACAACGACATGGGTCGGGAACCGACCGAAGCCGAACTGGACGCGATGACGCGTGACGAGCTGGTCGAGCTCGGTACCGCGCGCGACGGCGTCGACGTCGCGTACCGCGGCGAGCGCTGGCCGGTCCCCGGCACGCGCGCGGAGAAGCGCGCCGAGCGCGCGGTCACGTTCTGGTTCGCCATCTCCGGCCTGGCCGCCGCCGCGCTGATCGGTGTCTTCCTGTTCTGGCCGTGGGAGTGGAAGGGCAACGGCGACGAAGGCCATGCCGCCTACTCGCTGTTCACCCCGCTGGTCGGTCTGACCTTCGGCATCTCGGTGCTGGTCATCGGCATCGCGGTGGTGCTGATCCGCAAGCGGTTCATCCCCGCCGAGATCTCGATCCAGCAGCGCCACGACGGCCCGTCCGACGAGGTCGAGCGCCGCACCCTGGCGGCCGAGCTGCAGGACGCGCTCGACACCTCCACCCTGGGTCGCCGCAAGATGATGCTCGGTACCGCGGGCGCCGGCGTCGGCGTGCTGGGTATCGGCGCGCTGCTGGTGTTCGTCGGCGGCATGGTGAAGAACCCGTGGGCCAAGCGCGACAAGTCGCCGCTGTGGGTCTCGGGCTGGACCCCGGACTTCCCGGGCGAGACCGTCTACATCCGCCGCGACACCGGTCGCCCGCAGGATGTCGTGCTGGTGCGTCCGGAGGACCTGGACGCGGGCGCCATGGAGACCGTCTTCCCGTGGAAGGAGAAGTGGCGCGGCAACGAGCACGAGACGCTGCAGTCGCTGCGCGGCATCCGCAACGCGGTCATGCTGATCCGTCTGCGCACCGCGGACGCGGAGAAGGCCATCAAGCGCAAGGGCCAGGAGAGCTTCAACTACGGCGACTACTTCGCCTACTCGAAGATCTGCACCCACCTCGGCTGCCCCACCTCGCTGTTCGAGCAGCAGACCAACCGCATCCTGTGCCCCTGCCACCAGTCGCAGTTCTCGGCGACCGAGTGGGGTAAGCCGGTCTTCGGTCCGGCCGCCCGCGCGCTCCCGCAGCTGCCGATCACCGTCAACTCCGAGGGCTTCCTGGTCGCCAACGGCGACTTCATCGAGCCGCTCGGCCCGGCCTTCTGGGAGCGTCGTTCATGAGCACTCTGGTGGCGAACCAAGCCAACGAGATGGACGAGCGGTATCGCGCCGCCGCGTTCATGAAGCGGTCGATCAACAAGGTCTTCCCGACCCACTGGTCGTTCCTGCTCGGTGAGATCGCGCTGTACGCGTTCATCATCCTGCTGCTGTCGGGTATCTACCTGACGCTGTACTTCGACCCGTCGATGGCGCACGTGACCTACGACGGCGCCTACCAGCCGCTGCGCGGCGTCGGCATGTCGCGGGCGTACGAGACCGCGCTGAACATCTCCTTCGAGGTGCGCGGCGGTCTGTTCGTCCGGCAGATCCACCACTGGGCGGCCCTGCTGTTCGCGGCATCGATCATCATCCACCTGTTCCGCATCTTCTTCACCGGCGCGTTCCGCAAGCCGCGTGAGGCGAACTGGGTGATCGGCTCGCTGCTGCTGATCCTGGCGATGTTCGAGGGCTTCTTCGGCTACTCGCTGCCCGACGACCTGCTCTCGGGTACCGGTCTGCGCGCCGCGTTCTCGGGTATCACCATCGGTGTCCCGGTCGTCGGTACCTGGCTGCACTGGCTGATGTTCGGCGGTGACTTCCCCGGCGACATCATCATCCCGCGCCTCTACATCGCGCACGTGCTGCTGCTGCCCGGCATCATCCTGGCGCTGATCGGCGCGCACGTCGCGCTGGTCTGGTACCAGAAGCACACCCAGTTCCCCGGCCCCGGCCGGACCGAGAACAACGTGGTCGGCGCGCGCATCGTGCCGGTGTTCGCCGCGGACCAGGGCGCGTTCTTCGCGTTCACCCTCGGCATCGTCGGCATCATGGGCGGCATCCTGCAGATCAACCCGATCTGGAACCTGGGTCCGTACAACCCGTCCCAGGTCTCGGCGGGCTCGCAGCCCGACTTCTACATGATGTGGACCGACGGCATGGCGCGTCTGATGCCGCCGTGGGAGCTCTACCTGGGTCGCTACACGATCCCGGCGGTGTTCTGGGTCGCCCTCGTCATGGGCCTGGTGTTCACGCTGCTGATCGCCTACCCGTGGATCGAGAAGCGCCTCACCGGCGACACCACCGCGCACCACAACCTGCTGCAGCGTCCGCGCGACGTGCCGGTGCGTACCGCTATCGGTGCCATGGCCATCGCGTTCTACGTGGTGCTCACGCTGTCGTGCGTCAACGACATCATCGCGCTGAAGTTCGACATCTCGCTGAACGCGACCACCTGGATCGGTCGTATCGGCGTGCTGCTGCTGCCGCCGCTGGCCTACTTCGTGGCCTACCGGTTCTGCATCGGCCTGCAGCGCAGTGACCGCGCGGTGCTAGAGCACGGCATCGAGACCGGTGTCATCAAGCGCCTGCCGCACGGTGAGTACATCGAGGTGCACCAGCCGCTGGGCCCGGTCGACGACCACGGCCACGCGATCCCGCTGGAGTACCAGGGCGCCCCGGTGCCCAAGAAGATGAACAAGCTGGGTTCGGCGGGCAAGCCGGGCACGGGTAGCTTCCTGCGCCCCGACCCGAAGGCGGAGTCCGACGCCTACTTCGAGAACGAGCACGTCGAGGAGCACAAGATGCTCACGGCCCTCGCCGAGGAGCAGGCCCGCGCCAACGGTGACGAGCCGCACGGTCACTGACCGCGCACCGACGCACACGAGGAAGGCCCCGAGTCGCTACGACTCGGGGCCTTCCTCGTCATCTCGGTCGCTACAGCCGTGGGGTGCGCCGGTAGGCCTCGATCGCCTCGAACTTGGCCAGGTTGTGGCGGGCGTCGGCCAGCGCGTCGTGGGCGTCGTCGGGGATCGGCGGCAGTTCGGGGCTGCCGTGCGCGGCCCAGTGCTGGCGCAGCTCGTTGGTGTAGCGCGGCATGCCCTTGGGCAGCGCGGTCATATCACCCCAGAGCTGGCACAGCGCGACGTGGTCGTAGGCCGAGACCCAGGCCCACAGCTCCGGCTGCACGCTCGGGCGGGGCAGGAAGAACTTGAACAGGTCGTCGCGGATCTGCGCCCTGGTGCGATACAGCGGCGATCCCGCCGGCGGCAACTTCGGCAGCACATGTTTGCGCACCCACGGACCGGCCCGTCCCGCGTCGAATTCGGTGGAGACCGCGTAGTACTCGCGACCGTCCTCGCAGACGACGCCGATCGAGATCAGATCGATCGTGGTGCCGTCCTCGATGAATTCGGAGTCGTAGAAATATCGCAGGGAGATCGCCTCTTCGTGCCGGTGGGCGGCCGTGACCGTCCGAGGAGGACGACGCGGTCCGTGACCCACGATGGGTCGGGAGAAACCCTATGTCGATGGTTCGGCGACGCGACGAACGGGTAGCCGGTACGCCGGATATTCGCCGGGCGGCGAAAGCCGTATTCTGATCTGGTGACCTGGACCGTCGACGTACCCATTGACCGCCTGCCGGAACTGCCGCCGCTGCCCGCCGAGCTGCGCCACCGGCTCGACGCCGCCCTGGCCCGGCCCGCGCTGCAGCAGCCGTCCTGGGACGCCGACGAGGCCGCGACGATGCGTACCGTGCTCGAGAGCGTGCCGCCGATCTGCCTGCCCGCCGAGGTGGAGGAGCTCAAGACCCAGCTCGCCGCCGTCGCGCGCGGCGAGGCGTTCCTCATGCAGGGCGGTGACTGCGCGGAGACCTTCGCCGACAACACCGAGCCGCACATCCGCGGCAACATCCGCACCCTGCTGCAGATGGCCGTCGTGCTCACCTACGGCGCGAGCCTGCCGGTGGTGAAGGTCGCGCGCATCGCCGGGCAGTACGCCAAGCCGCGCTCCTCGGACACCGACGCGCTCGGGCTCACCTCCTACCGTGGTGACATGGTCAACTCCCTGGTCGCCGACCAGCAGCTGCGCCGCCACGACCCCTCGCGCCTGGTCCGCGCCTACGCCAACGCCAGCGCCGCGATGAACCTGGTCCGCGCGCTGACCACCGCGGGCATGGCCGACCTGCACCAGGTGCACGACTGGAACCGCGACTTCGTCGCCCAGTCGCCCGCCGGCGCCCGCTACGAGGCGCTGGCCGAGGAGATCGACCGCGGCCTGCGCTTCATGACCGCCTGTCAGGTCAACGACCCGAGCCTGAAGTCGGCCCGCATCTACGCCTCGCACGAGGCGCTGGTGCTCGACTACGAGCGCGCGATGCTGCGGCTGAGCGAGTCCGAGACCGGCGAGCCGCTGCTCTACGACCTCTCGGCGCACTTCCTGTGGATCGGCGAGCGCACCCGTCAGCTCGACGGCGCGCACATCGCGCTGGCCGAGTTGCTGGCCAACCCGATCGGCCTGAAGATCGGGCCGACCACCACGCCCGATCAGGCCGTGGAGTACGTCGAGCGGCTCGACCCGCACAACGAGCCCGGTCGGCTCACCCTGGTCGCCCGCATGGGCAACGGCAAGGTGCGCGACGTGCTGCCGCCCATCATCGAGAAGGTGCAGGCCACCGGCCACCAGGTCATCTGGCAGTGCGACCCGATGCACGGCAACACCCACGAGTCCTCCACCGGCTTCAAGACCCGCCACTTCGACCGCATCGTCGACGAGGTGCAGGGCTTCTTCGAGGTGCACCACGCGTTGGGCACCCACCCCGGCGGCCTGCACATCGAGCTGACCGGCGAGAACGTCACCGAGTGCCTGGGCGGCGCGCAGGACATCTCCGACCTCGACCTCGAGGACCGCTACGAGACCGCGTGCGACCCGCGCCTGAACACCCAGCAGTCGCTGGAGCTGTCGTTCCTGGTCGCCGAGATGCTGCGCTAGTTCGGAGTGCTGGCGCGCTCGAGGTTCGCGGCCCCGTGGTCCCGTCGATCAGCTGCTTGCTCCTTCGTCGCGTTCGCAACGGCGCCTGATCGACGGGACGGCCGCGAGAACCGCCGCTGCGCGGCGATCCCTCCTCGAGGTCGGGATGTGCGGGGCCGGGAGTGCGGTGTGTGCCTGGGCGCGGTCAGCGGTGACCGCGCCCAGGCTTGTCCTTGTCCTTGTCGTCTTTGTCCGGGGCCTGATCTCTTCAAGGTAGGGCGGTGAGCGTCACGACGCTGCCCGCCTCCACGTTCGAGTTGAAGCCGGGGACCTGGCCGATCACCAGGGAGCTGTCGGAGTCGGTGATGGACTTGACCTCCACCCGCAGGCCCAGCTGCTGGAGTTTGCTGCGGGCATTGCCGACGGTCTGACCCATCACGTTGGGCACCTTCACCGCGTTCGACACGATCAGCGTCACGCTGTCGCCGGACTGCAGGGTGGTGCCGACGGCGGGGTCGGTGCCGATCGCCTTGTCGCCCTCGACGCTCTTGTCGTACTGCACGCGGGTCTCGCGCACGGTCAGCCCGGCGGCGGTCAGGGCCCTGGCCGCCGCCTCGGCGGTCTTGCCGCGCACATCGGGCACGTTGACGGGCTGCGAACCCTTGCTGCGGTACACCTTCACCTGGGCGCCCATCGGCAGGATGGTGCCCGGCGCGGGCTCCACCTTGGCCAGCGAGCCCTTCGGCGCGGTGCTCGGGGCCTCGCCGCTGTCGATCGGTTGCAGGCCCGCGTCGCGGATGGCCTGGTTGGTGGCGCTGATCTGGTCGCCGGGCTTGATGTCGGGTACGCGAGGCTTGCCGTTGGAGATCAGCACCGCGATGGTCGAGCTCTTGGTGACCCGCGACCCGGCCGACGGATCGGTGCCGACCACGCCGCCCACCGGGATGGTGTCGGAGGACTTGTTGCGCAGCACCGTCTCGAAACCGGCCTCCTGCAGCACCGCGACGGCGCGTTCGGAGTCCATGCCCGCGATCGGCGGCACGGCTGTGTAGCGGCCCACGCCCAGCCACCAGCCGCCGATACCGACCAGCAGGGTCAGCGCGGTGACGATCGCGGCCCAGACCACGCCGGTGCGGCGCGAGGGATTCTCGTTGGACGCGAACGGGTTGTGCTGTGGTGCGGGGGAGTGCGCGTGCTGGTAGTCGTCGGGGCGCGGGCGAGGCGCGGTGACCACCCTGGTGTGCTGTGGCTGGGCGTTCGGCATCGCGTGCGCGACAACGGGATTCGGGGTGACCGGGCGGTCTCCGGGGTGGTGTGCGTCGCCGGTGCGGTAGCTCTCGCTGAGGTGCTCGGCCGAATCGCGGGGCGCCGGAACCCGGTACGGCGGCAGATTCAGCTCCATGGCGATCATCTGCAGCTGCGCGGCCATCTCGTTGGCGTCGGCGTAGCGGCGCTCGGGATCGCGGGAGGTGGCCTTGGCGACCAGAGCGTCGAGTTCCGGCGGCACGCCGCCGATGAACTGGCTCGGCGGCGGCACGTCGTTCTCGACCCGCTGATACGCCACCGACAGCGAGTTGTCGCCGGTGAACGGCACCCGGCCGGTGAGCAGTTCGAAGATCAGGATGCCGAAGGAGTACACATCGCTGCGGGCGTCGGCGGTGCCGGTGGTGACCTGCTCGGGCGCCAGGTAGGCGGCGGTACCGAGGATGACGCTGGCCGAGGTGGTGTTGGCGGCGGCGACGGCGCGGACCAGGCCGAAGTCGGCGATCTTCACCTCGCCGGCGTCGGAGATCAGGACGTTCTCCGGCTTGATGTCGCGGTGCACGAGCCCGGCGTCGTGGGCGGTGCCGATGGCGCGCAGGACCGGTTCGGCGACGGCGCGCACCGCGTGCGGCGGCATCGGGCCGCGCTCGCGCAGCAGTTCGCGCAGCGTGCCGCCCTCGACCAGTTCCATGATCAGGAAGGGGTACTCGCCGTCGACGCCCTGGTCGTAGACGGCCACCAGGGAGGGGTGCTTCAGCTTGGCCACCGCGCGCGCCTCGAACTCGAAGCGGGTCAGGAACTGGGGGTCGCCGGCGAACTTCGGATCCATCACCTTGACCGCCACCGGGCGATCCAGCCGGGTGTCGGTGCCCCGGAACACCATCGACATCCCGCCGCGAGCGATCGGCGCATCGATGCGATAGCGCCCTTCCAGCATCTGGCCGATCAAGTGATGTCCTCCGGCTTTCACAAACTTCTCACCCCTCGCGACACTGCGACAAGCGACCAGGCCACCGTGTGCGGCCCCCACGATCGTAACCGGGTCATGATGGCATGCCAGCCGATGCGCGCGAGGTCGCACGTACTACGGTTGTGCGAGTGAGTGCCTTCCCTTGCAGCGACGATGTGCTGCCCGACACCGAAACCGTCGTCTCGCTCCCCGAGGCCGCCGACATACTCGGTATCCCGGTCACCGCGGTGCACCAGTTGCTGCGTGACCACCAGCTCCTCGCGATCCGCCGCAACGGCGTCGCCGGCATTCCGTCCCGCTTCTTCGACGACAACGACGAGATCGTCCGGATGCTGCCCGGCCTCATCACCGTGATGCGCGACGGCAAGTACTCCGACGAGGACATCCTGCGCTGGATCTACACCGAGGACGACTCGCTGCCCGGCCGCCCCGTCGACGCCCTGCACGGCCCGCTGGCGCGCGAGGTCGTCCGCCGCGCCGCTGCCGAACCCTTCTGATCCCGCGCGTTCCTGCCGCCGCCCGCCGGCCCGGCCCATGGCGTGTCCGGTCGGCGGCCCGGTAGCCGGCGTCCGTCGCTCCAGCTCTGATCCTCGTCAGCGGGCCTCGGCGCGCGTCTGTCGACCTGCGCCTGAGCTCGGTCGGCGGCGCGCCGGGTACGCGGCTCGGACCTGCGGCCCCGGGAAGACGCCGGCGCTCAGGATGCGCCGTGTCCGGCCGCCTGATCGTGTGCCCGCCGCCAGGCGGACGAGCGCAGCAGTCGCAGGCCGTTGAGGCCGACGAGGACCGTCGAACCCTCGTGCCCGAGCACGCCGAGCGGCAAGGGGAGATGACCGACCAGGTCCCAGACGACCAGGACGCCGAGGAAGCTCGCCGCGATGGCGAGGTTGGCCAGCACCGCCCGGCGCGCGCGCCGCGACAGCGCGATGACGGCCGGGATGGTGGTCAGGTCGTCCCGGACGACGATGGCGTCCGCGGTCCGCACCGTCAGATCCGAGCCCGCGCCACCCATCGCGATCCCCACCTGCGCGGCGGCCAGGGCGGGCGCGTCGTTGATCCCGTCACCGACCATGGTCACCCGGTGGCCGCCCGCGGCCAGCTCCCGCACGGCCGTGACCTTGTCGTGCGGCAGCAGCCCGGCGCGCACCTCGCCGATCCCGAGCTGCCGGGCGAGCCGGTCCGCGGTGGCGGGGTTGTCGCCGGTCAGCAGAACCGGTGTGCTGCCAGTGGATTCGGCGAGCGCGGCCACCGCGCCCGCCGCCTCGGGGCGGACCTGATCGGTGAAGCCGAGCACCGCCACCGGTTCGTCCTCGCGCAGCACCACGACCGCCGTGCGGCCACGGGAGTGTACCGTCGCGACGATCTCCGCGGCGGCGATCGAGCGCGTCGGCCTGGCGTTGGACCCGTGCCGCACTCGCGCGGCGTCCGCGACCGAGCTGAGATCGCCGGTGAGCACGGTGGGCGAGCCGATGCGCAGGTGGTGGTCGTCGACCCGCCCTGACACGCCACGACCGGGTTGTGCGGCGAAGTCGTGGACGACGGGGAGGTCCAGACCCCGCTGCCGGGCAGCGCGGACGGTCGCCGCGGCCAGCGGATGTTCGCTCGGGTGCTCGACCGCGGCGGCCAGGCACAGGATCTGATCCTCGGAGACCGCACTGCCCGGCAGCGGGTGGATCTCCACGAGGTCCGGGATGCCGCGGGTGAGCGTGCCGGTCTTGTCGAAGGCGACCCGGGTGGTCGCGCCCAGCTGTTCCATCACCACCGCCGACTTCACCAGCACGCCGTGGCGGCCCGCGGTGGCGATCGCGGCCAGCAGCGGCGGCATCGTGGCCAGGACCACCGCGCAGGGGGAGGCGACGATCATGAACGTCATCGCGCGCAACAGGGAATCCCGCAGCGGTGCACCGAAGATCAGCGGAACGATGAAGACGGCCAGCGTCGCGACGACCATGCCGATCGAATAGCGCTGCTCGATCTTCTCGATGAACAGCTGGGTCCTGGCCTTGGTGCGACCCGCCTCCTCGACCAGCGCCGCGATCCGCGCGACCACCGAATCCTCGGCCCGGCGCTCGACCCGGACCCGCAGCGCGCCGGTGCCGTTGAGCGTCCCGGCGAACACCTCGTCGCCGGTGGCCTTGTCCACCGGCAGGGGTTCACCGGTGATGGTGGCCTGGTCGACCTCGCTCGCGCCGTCGACGACCCGGCCGTCGGCGGCGATCCGGTCGCCGGGACGGATCAGGATCACCTCGCCGATCGCGAGATCGACGGCGGCGACGGTCTGTTCACCGTCGTCGGTGAGCCGGGTCGCGGTGTCGGGGGCGAGGGTGAGCAGGCCGCGCACCGAGTCCTCGGTACGCGTGGTCGCCAGCGCCTCGAGCGCACCCGAGGTCGCGAAGATGACGATGAGCAGCGCCCCGTCCACGACCTGGCCGATCGCCGCCGCCCCGAGTGCGGCCGCCACCATCAGCAGGTCCACGTCGAGGGTCTTGTCCCGCAACGCTTTCAGACCCGCCAGACCGGGTTCCCAGCCGCCCGCGAGGTAGCAGGCCAGCAGCAGCGACCACCACAGCCAGGACGGTCCGCCGGTCAGCTTCGCGAGCAGACCGAGCGCGAACAGCGCGGTCGCCGTGGCGGCCCAGCGCATCTCGGGAATCGCGAACAGTCGGGTCCGCGTGGTCGAAGCGCGGGACGCGGTGACGGCGCGGGTCGGCGTGGCGGTGGACGAGACCACAGGGCACCTCCGAGGCGGGGAACGAGGACCCGAGAATAACAGATCATATGAAGAGATATTCATGTGTGCTGGTCCGCTACACTCCACGCCATGGGACACGGTGTGGAAGGCGGCCGTCCGGCGACGCGGCTGGACGCCGCGGCCGCCGCGCACGTGGCGACCACCCTGCAAGCGTTGGCCACCCCGAGCCGACTGCTGATCCTGTCCGAACTGCGCCAGGGGCCCCGACCGGTCACCGAACTCGCCGAGGCGGTGGGGATGGAGCAGTCCGCGGTGTCGCATCAGCTGCGGCTGCTGCGCAATCTGGGCCTGGTCACCGGCACCCGCGCCGGCCGCAGCATCGTCTACAGCCTCTACGACCAGCACGTCGCCCAGTTGCTCGACGAGGCTGTCTACCACAGCGAGCACCTGCGCCTGGGCCTGGCCGAACGCCCTGAGATCGCGGGCTGAACCGACGGCATCGGTCGGTGCCGGGGCTTGGCACGTCGGCGGACGGCCCGAGATCGCGGCAGTCCGATGATGTGACGCCGCGGGCCGCCCGGCCGCGTCAGCGCCGTACGGTGGCGAACCCCTTGGCGGCGACCAGGATTCGCCGACGGTTGGGCACCGTCGCCCTTCGCTGGAACACCTGGAAGTCGGCCCCCTCGATACGGTCGAGGATCTCGGCGTAGAGCGCCGCCGCCGTGCGGATCGCCGGCCGGACCCGGGGCTCGAGCAGCGCGATACCGGGCTCCGCGCGGCGGTAGACATCGCGATTGACGGCGATCAGATGTGCCAGCGCGCGGCGCAGCGGCTGATCGGTGCGCCCGGTGGCACGGCACGCGCGCAGGTGGGCTTCGTCGACGCCGAAGGCGGCCAGCTCCTCGGTGGGCAGGTAGATCCGGTCGCGGTCGAGGTCCTCACCGACATCGCGCAGGAAGTTGGTGAGCTGGAAGGCCTCGCCCAGCGCGGCGGCGGCCGGTTCGGCGTCGGCGACCGGGACGACCGTGCCGAGCACCGGCAGCAATTGCAGGCCGATGGCGGCGGCGGAACCACGCATGTACTCGCGCAACTCGGTCATGGTGGCGTAGCGGGTGCGGTGGCCGTCGGTGCCGGGCACGTCCATGCGCATGGCGTCGAGGAACGTCCAGAAGTGGGTGTGCGCGATGTCGTAGCGGGCGATGGTGTCGGCGGCGGCGGTCAGGATCTGCCGACGACGCGGGTCGCCGGTATCGATCACGCCCTGTTCGAGGGCGAGCCGGAATTGCCGTTCGACCAGATCGAGGTGCTGGGCCGGGCTCAGCTCCGAACCGGCGAGGTACGCGCCGTCGCGGGGGTCGAGGACCCGGGCCGGGTTGTCGGCGTGGTCGACGATGTCGTCCACCATGCGCGCGAAGGCGTAGAGCGCGTGCACGGCTCGGCGCCGCGGTGGTGTGAGCAGGGTGGTCGCCAGGTAGTACGTGCGACCGTGCTCGGCGGCGATGCGCCGACAACTCGCGTACGCGGCATCGAGCGGGATCACAGCGGCGTCGGCCGCCGGCCCGGTCAGGTCTTCCGGCGCGACCGCGCCCGGACCCCGATCGCTCATGCCCGGACGGTGGGCGCCGGTTCCCTGGTGACGGGCCGGGAACTGGCCGATCGCAGGTGCAGGGGATCGACGGTCCGCAGCGACACCGCGGCCACGACGGCGGCGAAGGTGGCCAGCGCGACGTGCCAGAAGTTGTACAGCCCGATCGACCCGTCCGGCTGGAACACCAGCATCAACCAGGTGCACAGCCCGACCAGCCACTGCAGGGTCACTGTCGACAGCGCGAAACCGGCGGCCAGCGCCAGCGGCCACGAGTAGTACCAGGGCAGCGCGGCGGGGGAGAGCAGCACGATCGCGACGAACGCGATCACGATGCCGAGGACGGCCTCCCGCTCGGAATGCCGGAACCGCCACCAGATGGCGACCAGCAACACCACCAGGGCGATCTTGCACAGTTCGCGGGTCACGCTGAGCACGGAGTCCAGGCGCAGCGGGGTCACCCAGGTGACCATGTGCGCCAGGATCGTTGGCAGCGAGAGCCAGTTGATGATCTTGTTGGAGCCCTGCAGCGCGGTGACCCAGCCGAACCCGACCCCCGCGATCACCGAGGCGGCGCCGAACACCAGCGCGAACACCCCGACACCGATACCGGCGATCTTGGCGAAGACGAACAGCGGATGCGGCATGTCCGCCGACGGGCGGGCCGCGTCGGGATGCTTCTGGTCTTCCGACACCTCGGGATCGGAGGCGCCCCGTTCGGCGGCCCGACGCTCCTTCTCGTGCAGGATCCAGATCCACACCAGGAACGGCAGCGCGACGCCCGCGGTGGCCTTGATGGCGACGCCGATCGCGACGACCACGATGCCGGCCACATGGTGGCGTTCGAGCACCAGCGCGATGCCCGCGCACATCAGCCCGACCATCAGCATCTCGTTGTGCACGCCGCCGATCAGGTGCACCAGCACCAGCGGATTGAGCACCGCCAGCCACAGCGCCACGGTCGGCTTCCCGCCCAGGTGCTTGGTCAGGTACGGCACCGCCCACATCATCAGCGCCAGGCCGGGCAGCATGACGACGCGCAGCGCGATGGTGCCCGCGATGACGTTGTCGCCGGTGAGCATGGTGAGCACCCGGCCGATGAGCAGGAACATCGGGCCGTAGGGCGCGGTGGTGGTGGTCCAGACCGGGCTCACGTTGTCCAGCAGCACACCGGGATTGGCGACGGGACCCACCTGATAGGGGTCGTAACCGTCGCGCAGCAGCGCGCCCTGGGCGAGGTAGGAGTAGGCGTCGCGACTGAACATCGGCGCCGCGAACAGCAGCGGCGTGATCCAGATGCCAACGATGGCCCGCAGCTCGTTCAGCGTGACGTGCCCGCCGTCCTTGCCGAGGGTGTTGCGGCCCAGCCGAACCCACGCCGTGATCATCAGCAGGACGCCGATCCAGATGACGATCGTCGAGAGCGCGTAGCCGTGGCCGAACCGCAGCCAGGACAGGTGCAGTGCCTCGAGCAGCGGGTCGCGCTTGCGCACGGCGCCCGCGCCGAAACCGCCGAAGGTGATCATGACCGCGCCGAAGAACCCCATGACGGCCGCGTGGCCTTCGGGACTGCGGATGAAGTCACCCGCGGTCCGTAGCCGGGACCGGACGCCGGGATCGGTCCCGGTGGGCATGTGGCGCTGCGGCTCGAGGGTGCGCGTGGTGTCCATGGGGCCTACGGTCGTCTCAGGGGGCGGCATGTTCGGTCGGTCCCCCCGGATGGTCGGCGGTCGCAACCGCGAGCTGATAAGTCGGCCGTCAGTTTACGGCTTCACGTTGGAACACTAGCCCGGTGGTCGGTGGCGTTGCGCGTCCGGCTGCCGGTGATTCGTGCCGCGGCCAGCTTGCCCGACAGCAAGGTGGTGGGCACGCCCACCCCCGGAGTGGTGCCGCAACCTGCGAGAACGACGTTGTCCACGCCCCTTGGCAGATTGCGTGGCCGGAACGGACCCGTTTGGCGGAACAGGTGTGCCACCGAGAACGGTGTGCCGGCGATCATGCCCTGCGCCGCCCAGGTGACCGGAGTGTCGACGTGGTCGATCCGGAAGTGCTCGGCGATCCCGGTGTAGCCGCGCCGCTCCAGCTCCGCGAGCAGTTCGCGCAGATAGGCCGGGGCGAGGCGGTCCCAGTCCAGCGGCGCGGCGTCCAGATTGGGACACGGCGCGAGCAGCGAGAACGGTTCATGGCGGCCGTCGGCGCGCTCGACGTACAGACCGGCGTCGGTCAGTGCGGGCCGGGTCAGCAGCAGGGACGGATCGCTCATGACCCGTCCGCGGCCGCGGCGCGCGGCGATCTCGGTGAAGGTCGTGGCCCAGGCGGCCCCGAAATCGATGGTGTGATGGGCCTGCACCGGCCACCGCGCGGCGACCTCGGCGGGCACCGTGCCGTGGGCCACCACCGCCGACGGTGAGGCCCGCAGACCGCGCCGGTGGCGCAGGCCGAATCGGGGCAGTGCGCCGAGATCGGCGGTGAGGACGACGGCATCGCAGGCGACCCGGCGGCCGTCGGCGGTGCGAACCGCCTCGGCGCGGCGGCCTTTGCGCGTGCCGGCCGCATAGTCGATCCCGACGACCTCGGCCCCGAGGAGCAGGTTGCCGCCCGCCGCCGTGAACGCCTCGGCGAGCGCGGCGGTGATCGCGCGCATGCCGCCCTCGGGGAAGTAGACGCCCAGGCAGGTGTCCATGTTCGGGATCGCGCCGTAGAGCGCCAGCGCCTTGTCCGGCACCGTGCCCGCGTAGAGCGCCTGGAAGGTGAACAGCCGGGCCAGCCGCTCGTCGCGCAGGTAGGACCGCACCCGCGGTCCCAGCTTGCCGAAGCCGCCGAGGCGGGCGAGCGCCGTCAGCCCCGCCCGTGCTTCGCCGCTGCGCACCAGGTCCAGCGGCGAATCGAAGTTCGCGTCCATGAACTCGTCGTACTCGGCGTCGTAGATCCGCCCCAGCCAGGCGCGCAGCCGCCGGTAGTTGCGGGCCTCGGTCGGTCCGCAAGCTCGCTCGACCTCGGTGGCCATCGTCTCGGCGTCGTCGTAGACGCGGATGTCGGTGCCGTCGGCGTAGCGGGCGTGATAGGCGGGCGCGAGGCGGTGCACGCGCAGGCCGACGTCCGCGCGCGTCCGCCCGACCGCGGCCAGCGCCTCGTCGATCAGCTCCGGCAGCGTGAGCACGGTGGCCCCGTTGTCGATCTCGTAGTCGTCGAACCGGTAGCGCCCGACCCGGCCGCCCGGATGATCGGCCCGTTCGAGCACGGTCACCTCGCGGCCCGCGCCGCGCAGATGCAGCGCCGCGGCCAGCCCGGCCAAGCCCGCGCCGACCACGACGACATGGTTCGTCTGTCCCACCACGCTTCTCATGGCGGGCTCAGGCGGTTCGGCGGGTGGCGGCCAGCGCCATGTCGTGCAGTAATTGCTTGGCCTGCGCGGTCGCGCTGCTCGTCGCCACGGCGCGCAGGCCGGTGTCGGTGAGCTCGGTGATCCGGCGTTCCACCTCGTCGACCGCGCCGAGCTCGGTGAGCAGCGCGCGCAGCCGGTCCACGGCCGCGTCGTCGAGATCGGTGCCGAGCCCGGTGCGGATCAGGGCCGCCGGTGCCGGCTCGGCGCGCCGCAGCGCCTCCGCGATGAGCACCGTGCGCTTGCCTTCGCGCAGGTCGTCGCCGGACGGCTTGCCGGTGACGGCGGGGTCGCCGAACACCCCGAGCAGGTCGTCGCGCAGCTGGAAGGCGATGCCGACATCGGTGCCGTAGGTCCGCAGCGCCGCCACCAGGGCGTCGTCGGCTCCGGCCAGCGCGGCGCCCAGGTGCAAGGGGCGTTCGATCGTGTACGCGGCGGTCTTGTACCGGTTGATCCGCAGCGCGGCCTCCACCGATTCGTCGCCACCGGCCTCGCCGTTGATGTCGAGCAACTGCCCGCCCAGCACCTCGGTGCGCATCCGCGCCCAGACCGGCGCGAACCGGGCCAGCGCGGCGGGGGCGAGCCCGGCCTCGTGGACCAGGTCGTCGGCCCAGGCCAGGGCGAGATCGCCGATCAGGATGGCGACGGCGCGGCCGTACTCGGCGCCGTCACCGGGCCAGCCCGCCGCGCGGTGCCGGTCCTCGAACTCGATGTGCACGGTCGGGTAGCCGCGCCGGGTCTGCGAGGAGTCGATGATGTCGTCGTGTACCAGCGCGCACGCCTGCACCAGTTCCAGCGCCGAGCAGGCGGTGAGCACCGCGGCCGCGTCGGGTCCGGCCGGATCGCCGCCCGCGCCGAGCCAGCCGGTCCAGGCGAAGCCGGGCCGGGTGCGCTTGCCGCCCCGGATGACGAACTGTTCCAGCGCCTCGGCGGCGTCGACGAAGACCGGGCCGAGCGGCTCGACGATCTCGCGCCGGGACGCGAAGAAATCGGCCAGCACCTGCTCGACCGCGGCGACGAACGCGGGCGTGCCCGGCGTGAGCGTGACGAGATCGACCGAAGCCGGGGTGTCGGCGACGGACCGGGAAAGCGGGGTACCGATTCCGGCGGACAGGGTGGCCTCCAGGTGCGGAAGTGGGCGAGCGGATGGACGTCGATCGCACGCGGCGGCGCGATCACCGGCGTTCCGTCGCAGAATACGCGGGTGGCGCGGGGGTGTCGTCGGCGCACACGGCCGCTGCGACCGACCCCACACCCGGCGATTCGGCGGTGTCTGCCCCTCGCGCGGATCGCGTTCAGCGGACTTGACGAACGAGCGGCAGGTCCGTGCCCGATTTCGGCCGGTCGCGGTCGTCGATTCCCGGTCGGCGCCGCGGTGCCGGGGCGCACCACTACACTGAACCGGTGACATTCGACGATGGACGGGGACGTTCGACCCCTGATCGACCCGCCCGGAAGCAGTCGATCGTCTCGAACACCCCCTCGGTGGTGCAGAGCCTGCGTGCCCACTCGGGCAGCGGCGTGCCCTTCTCGGTGGAGTTCAATCCGCCCCGCGACGCGGCGGGCGAGGCCCGGCTGTGGCGCGCGGTCCGCGAGTTCGAGTGCATGCACCCGGCCTATGTGTCGATGACCTACGGCGCCGGCGGCTCCACCAAGGACCGCACCGTGCGGATCACCGGTGAGCTGGCCACCGAGACCACCCTGCTCCCGGTCGCCCACCTCACCGCCGTCGGTCACAGCATCGACGAGTTGCGCGCGCTGGTCGGCTCCTACGCCGATTCCGGCATCCGCAACCTGCTCGTCCTGCGCGGTGACCCGCCGGGCGATCCGCTCGGGGAGTGGCGCAAGCATCCCGAGGGCGTCGAGTACGCCGAGGAACTGGTGCGCATCGTGCGCGATCTGGGCGACTTCCACGTCGGTGTCGCCTCGTTCCCGCAGGGGCACCACCGCTCGCCCGACCTCGACCACGACACCCGCCAGCTCGCCGCGAAACTGCGTGCGGGCGCGGAGTATTCGATCACCCAGATGTTCTTCGACGTCGAGCACTACCTGCGGCTGCGGGACCGGGTGGTGGCCATGGACCCGATCGAGGGCGCCAAGCCGATCATTCCCGAGCTGATGCCGATCACCTCGCTGCGTACCGTGCAGCGCGCCGAGGAACTCTGCGGCCGTCCGCTGGAGCCGTCGGTGCTGGCCCGGCTGACCCGCGCCGCGGGCACCGGCCCCGAAGAGGACAAGGCGGCCGTGCGCGCCGAGGGCATCCAGATCGCCACCGAGATGGCTCAGCGCCTGATCGACGAGGGCGCCCCCTGCCTGCATTTCATCACCCTCAACTTCGCGAAGGCGACCAGCGAGGTGCTCACCAATCTCGGTTACGGCGTGACGGCGGCCCCGCTCAGCGCGTGAGCGCGAGCTCGGTCCACACGCGTTCCCAGTTCCTGGTCATCGCCGGATAGACGATCAGGTAGCGGAACGGTTTGATGAAGGCCATATAGGCGCGCCCGAACACCCCGTTCGGCTTCACCAGCACCGCCATCTGCAGGTGGTAGCCGGGCCCGTCGTCGTCGGGCACCCACCCCAGGTGCATCACCCCGTGCACGGTGCCGTTGGCGATCTCGGCCGCGTACTCGTCGTCGAGCGCGTACAGGCTGGTGAACGGGCTCCCCGCGTCGTCGGGTCGCGGCAGTTCCCGCAGGTCGGCGGGCAGCCGATCCCGCAACGACGCCACCCGCCGCCCGGCCCCCGCCGCCTCCCGATCCCACCCCAGCACCGCCCCCAGCTTCCACCGGATCTCGAACAACACCCCGCTCACCCCGGAAGACTCCGACGCCCGCGCCGTCCGCAACGCCGCGAGCAGCGCCGGAAAGTCCCCCGCCGCCCCACCCGGCGTCCGAAACCGCCACACGTCCTCGACCTCGAAATCCGGCGTGATCTCGTGGATACGCCACCCCCGCCCGGTATGCGCCACTGCCGGAACTCGCATGAGAAACCCCTCTCCGTACGGATGCGTATGGAGGGAGCGTACCCCTGATATACGCCTACGTATAGATCAGATCCGCGCGGCAGCGGCAATCGATCGATCTCCGCTGCGCCTGCGGGCTGCGAACACGCCCGCGTCCAAGCCGACTCGACTCCGGATATTCCGGACAGCAAACGGCGCGGCGCACCAGACTCGCCGAACGCTGTTGGCGCATCACGAAATTCGCGACCAGGGAGGCCGCGTCCTCCCCGGAACGGGCGGTCCTCTCAGCCATGGCGCACGGCAACGGCCCCCACTCCGACGAGGTCTTCACCGCTCTCCTCGTCGGCCTGACGAAGACCGATGACGAGCGTGCGCGGATGTACCATGACCTGGTCGATGAGGTGTTGTCCGAGGCGGCCAGCCGACGGTTGGAGGAATTGATGACGATGACCTACGAATACCAGGGCCGGATCGCCCGTAAGTATGTCGAGCAGGGCCGACAAGAAGGCCGCGAAGAGGGCCGTGAAGAGGGCCGTGAAGAAGCCACCGCGGCCAGCATCCTGACGGTCCTCGGTACCCGTCGACTCGCTGTCTCCGACGACCAGCGGGAACGTATCCAGGGTTGCCGAGACCTGAACCAGCTCGATGCTTGGCTGAGACGCGCGATCGACGCAGCGGAGACAGCGGATCTCTTCGACTGAACCCCGTAGACCTTTCCGAGCTCGGGTCGGCGGGTATGGGAAGCCGCGTGCGGCGGCCCGCTCCCGTGTTGTGGTGCAACGTATTTCGTGAATGGACGAGGGGCGGCGCCGCGGTGGTCGCGGCGCCGCCCCTCGCAGTTCAGGCGGCGCGGGCGGTGCGTAACCCCCAGGCGTCGGCCAGGAGGCGGTGGGATTCCAAGCGGTCGGTGTGGTGGTGGGTGATGGTGGTGATCAGGAGTTCGCTGGCGTCGGTGAGCTCGGCCAGGGCCCGGAGACGCTCGGTGACGGTGTCGGGGGTGCCGACGATCTGGGCGGCCAGGCGGTCCTCGACGAGGCGGAGCTGGTCGGGGGTGAGG
Source organism: Nocardia sp. No.11 (assembly GCF_038752175.1). Lineage (NCBI taxonomy): Bacteria > Bacillati > Actinomycetota > Actinomycetes > Mycobacteriales > Nocardiaceae > Nocardia > Nocardia sp. No.11. Next base: position 32,257 of record NZ_JBCGFB010000044.1, read on the forward strand.
GGGGCGGCGGTGTCGGGGTCGAGGTATTCGCAGGCGCCGGAACCGCTGCGGATGCTGTGCACCCAGTGGCCGTAGGTGCTCGCGTGGTGGCGGGCGGTGTCCTCGTCGGCGGCCACGACCACGTCGGCGGAGACGATCACGTGGGGTTCGGCGAGGGTGGCCGAGGGCCGGAACGCCGCCCGGTACGCCTCGACCGCGTCCAGCGCGGTGCCGGGGGCGACGTGGTAGGCGGCGGCGAACGGCAGGCCGAGGCGACCCGCCAGTTCCGCGCTCTCCCCGGCGGTGCTGCCGAACAGCCACAGCTCCACCTCGGCTCCCTCGCCGGGAACAGCGTGCAGCGCTACGTCATTGGAGCCGATATAGCTTCCCTCGAGCAGGGCCTGCACGTCGGCGACCTGCTCGGGGAAGTCCTGCGCCTGCGCGCCGGGCTGCTGCAAGGCCTCGAGCGAGGCGGCGAACTTGGACCGGTCGGTGATCCCGCGCGGATCGAACGGCGGTGGCACCACCACGCCGTCGCGGATCTCGGTGCGCCCGACGAGGGCGTCGAGCACCGGCCGCCCGCCCTTGGTGGTCGAGGTCTCGGCCCCGAACTGGCTGCGCCGATGTCCCGACCGGCCCAACCCCACATCCAGCCGGCCCGGCGCCACCGCGTCGACGGTGCCGAACGCCTCGACGATCGAAGCCGAGGTGTGGTGGCCCACCTGTACCGCGCCGGTGCCGACCCGGATCCGGGAGGTCGCGGCCGCGACGAGCCCGAGCAGCGTCAGTGACGACGAACTGGCCACCGACACGAAGTGGTGCTCGGCCAGCCAATACCGGTGGTAACCCCACTGTTCGGCCCGCCGGGCCAGCTCGATGGTGTTGCGCACGGCCTGCGCGGCGGAGGACCCGGCGCTGATCGGCGAGAGGTCGAGGATCGACAGCGGAACGGTCACAGCGTCGGATCCTGTTCTCCCGCTTCGATCGCCACCCGCAGCCGGTTCTCGGCCGGCGCGACCGGGCACGTCGCGAAGTCGCTGAAGGCGCACGGCAGGTTGACCGCTCGGTTGAAGTCCAGCGTCACGGTCCCGTCGGCCTCGACCGCCCCGATCGCCAGCGACCGTGCCGCGGGGTAGGTGGTGACACCGCTGGTGGCGTCGGTGAACAGCACCTTCAGATCGGCGGGGGTGCCGAAGGCGACCAGGGTCTCGGTCGTGTCACCGATCCGGAATTCGATGGTGCCCGCGGCACTGTGGTGGTGTTCGAGTCCGTCGACGACCGCGCCGGTGGTGACGGTGCGCGCGCTGTCGAACGGGGTGAACCGCCCGGTGACGACCCAGCGCGGATCGGCCGGGTAGGCGGGCACGCCGGTGAACGCGGCCAGCGTCGGCGCGGCCGGGTCGTGCACCCGCACCGCGAACTGCCCGGAGCGCCGGATCACCTCGAAGACCCGCTCCTCGTTGAACACGCTCAGCCCGGGCGCGCCCTCGGCCGGGACCAAGATCTGCACGCCGCCGATCCGCTCGCCGTCGACGTCGAGCCGGTCGGCGGGCTGGGCGGTGATGAACACCTTCCCGTCGGTCACCCACCAGGTGCCCGGCAGGCCGTCGATGCGCTCGGGGCTGTCGGTGAGCCAGTGCAGTCCGGCGAGGCTGAGCCAGCCCAGCGGGTCGCGCAGGCCGTCCTCGCGGGCGTTGTGCCAGCGGTGCCAGTCGTCGGTGAACGTGGTTGCGGTGCTGGTGGTATCGACGGTGATCGTCATGACGCGCGTGCTCCTTCGGCGACGGTGGGGTGGTGGGGATGACGCAGACCGAGGTGGTCGCGCAGCGTGGTGCCGGTGTAGGCGGTGCGGAAACTGCCGCGTTCCTGCAATTCCGGCACCACCCGGTCGACGAACTCGTCGAGCCCGGCGGGGGTGAGGTGCGGGACGAGGATGAATCCGTCGGCGGCGTCGGACTGCACGTAGTGGTCGATCTGCTCGGCGACCTGGACCGGGGTGCCGATGAACTGCTGGCGCGTGGTGACCTCGATGATGAGCTCGCGGATGCTCAGGTTCGCGGCCTCGGCCTGCGCGCGCCACGCCTTCGCCACGGCCAGTGGATCTTTCGCGTGCCGCACCCGGCCGCGGGTGATCTCGGTCGTGGTGTCGGGCTCGATGTCGGGCAGCGGACCGTCGGGGTCGTAGCCGGACAGGTCGCGGCCCCAGACCTGTTCGAGGAAGGCGATGGCGGTCTGCGGGCTCACCTGCTGGTAACGGATGTGCCTGGCCCGCTCGTGCGCCTCGGCCTCGGTGTCGCCGAGCACGAACGTCGCCGCCGGGAACACCAGCAGTTCGTCGTGGGAGCGGCCGTATTTCGCCAGCCTGCCCTTGATGTCGGCGTAGAACGCCTGCCCCGCCTCGAGGGTGCCGTGCACGGTGAAGATGGCATCGGCGGCCTTGGCGCCGAATTCGCGGCCCTCGTCGGAATCGCCCGCCTGCAACAGCACCGGATGACCCTGCGGGCTCGGTGGCAGCACGAACGGCGCCTCGATGTCGAACTGGCTGCTGCGGACGGCCGTGGTGGGGACCTCGTGGGCGAAGACGCCGCGCTCCCGGTCGATCACGAGGGCGTCGGCGGGCCAGCTGTCCCACAGTGTCTTCGTCGCCTCGACCACCTCGGCGGCGCGGCGGTAGCGGTCGCTGTGGTCCAGATAGCCACCGCGGCGGAAGTTCTCGCCGGTGAACGCGTCGGAGGAGGTGACGACGTTCCAGGCGGCGCGGCCGCCGGAGAGGTGATCCAGCGAGGCGAACTGCTTGGCCAGCTCGAACGGCTCGTTGTAGGTGCTGTTGATGGTCCCGGCGAGGCCGAGCCTATCGGTGACCGCCGCGACGGCGTTGAGCACGGTCAAGGTGTCCGGCCTGCCCACCACGTCCAGATCGTGGATGCGCCCGCGGTGTTCGCGCAGCCGCAGCCCCTCGGCGAGGAAGAAGAAGTCGAACAGACCGCGTTCGGCGGTGCGCGCCAGGTGCTCGAACGAGGCGAAATCGACCTGCGACTTCGACGCCGGATCGGCCCACACGGTGGTGTTGTTGACGCCGGGGAAGTGCGCGGCGAGATGGACTTGCTTGCGTGGCTTCGCGTTCACAGTGCTGCTCCTTGCGTGGTCGCGGCGGCATAACGGCTGGCCGGGCGGGGGAGGCCGAGCTGTTCGCGCAGGGTGCCCGTCGCCCGTTCGGGGCGCGAGGTGAGCGCGGCGAGAGTGGCGGGCAGCGCCAGCGGTCGCAGCACCACACCGTCGGCGACGGCCGAACCGCCGATCTCGGCGAGCAGGTCGTCGAGTTCGCCCGCGGTGCCGACCTGGGTGAGCCCGGGATCGTCGATCGGCTGCCCCAGCCACTGATCCAGCTCGCGGACCTCAGCCCTGGCCCGCTCGGCCGAATCGGCCAGGTGCACGGTGAGATCGAGCAGCACCCGGACCGTGTCCGGATCGCGGCCCGCCGCGGCGAGGGCGGCGCGCAGCGAAACGCGGTGCGCGGCGGCGGTGGCCAGATCGGGGGCGCTGATCCGCACGAGATCGGCGCGGCGCACGGCGACGTCGACGGCCACGGCGTCGTCGGCGCGCACCGTCACGATCGGCTGACCCTGCGGCGAGCGCGGCGTGATGGACGGGCCCTTCACCGAGAAGTGGTCCCCGGCGAAATCGATGTAGTGCAGGCGATCCCGGTCGATGAACCGGCCGGTAGGCACGTCGCGGATCTCGGCGCCGTCCTCCCAGCTGTCCCACAGCCGGGTCACCACCTCGATCGCCTCGTCGGCCTCGTGCCACAGGTCGGTGCGATCTTGAACCGCCTTGCGGCCGAAAGCCTTCGCCTCCTGGGCCGTGGCGGACACGCCCACTTCCCAGCCGGCCCGGCCCAGGCTCGCGAAATCGAGCGCGGCGATCGCCTTGGACACGTGGAACGGCTCGGTGTGGGTGAGCGGCGCCTGCGGGATCAGCCCGATCCGGCGGGTCAGCGGGGCGACGCGGGCGGCGATCGCGACGGCGTCGAGTCTGCCGCGGGTCACCGCGGTGCCGCCGTCCTGCAGGCCGAACGCGTCGGGCAGGAATATCGCGTCGGCGCCGAGCTGTTCGGCGCGCGCCACCACCTCGGTCCAGTAGCCGGCGGTGAACAGATCCTCGGCACGCGAGTCCGCGCGTCGCCAGGACGCGGGATGCGTTCCGGTGCCCGCGGTCTCGATGCCAAGGAACAGCGTGCCTTCGCTCATCGGGTGGGGTCCTTTCCGTCGAGGGGGTCGATCCGGACGCTCGGTGTGGGAATCGCGGCGAGCAACTCGCGCGTGTAGTCGTGCTGCGGATCGGTGAACAGGGTGGCGGTGGGCCCGGTTTCGACGATGCGACCGTGGCGCAGCACCGCCACCCGGTCGCTGATCTGCCGGACCACGGCCAGATCGTGGGAGATGAACAGGTAGCCGAGCGCGAGCTCGGCTTGCAGCCCGTCGAGCAGGTCGAGGATTTGCGCCTGCACCGAGGCGTCCAGTGCCGAGACCGGCTCGTCGAGCACGAGTAGGTCGGGCCGCAGGGCCAGCGCGCGGGCGATGGCGACGCGCTGGCGCTGGCCGCCGGAGAGCTCGGCGGGCCTGCGCGCGGTGAACTCGGCGGGCAGCGCGACCTGGTCGAGCAGTTCGGTCACCCGGCGGGTTCGCGCGGCGCGGTCGCCGACGCCGTAGGCGTGCAGGGGTTCGGCGATGATGTCGCCGACCTGCCAGCGCGGATCCAGTGACGAGTACGGGTTCTGGTAGACCACCTGGAAGCGCCTGCGCAGCTCGCGCAGCCTGCGCCTGCGCGCCCTGGTGAGGTCGTGCCCGTCGAAGGTCACCGTGCCGCTGTCGGGTTCGGTCAATCGCAGCGCGATGCGCGCGGTGGTGGACTTGCCCGAACCGGATTCGCCCACCAGCGCGAGGGTCTCGCCCCGGTCGAGGGTGAACCCGACATCGTCGACCGCGGTCACCTCGGCCGCGTGGAACCGTTTGTGCAGGGCGCGCACCGACAGCAGCGGTGACTCGGCTCTGGCCCGCGGCGGGCGGAAGCCGGCGGGCGCGAGCGCGGGGGAGGCGGCGAGCAGCCGACGTGTGTAGGGATGCCGCGGGTGGGTGAGCACCTGTGCCGCAGGACCGGATTCGACCACCTCGCCGCGTTCGAGCACGATCAGCCGATCGGCCCGCTCGGCGGCGACGGCCAGATCGTGGGTGATCAGCAGGACGGCCGTGCCGCGGGCCGCGATCCGTTCCGCCAGCCGATCCAGCACCTGGCGGGCCACCGTCGCGTCCAGGGCGCTGGTGGGCTCGTCGGCGATGATCAGCTCCGGTCCGCAGGCCAGCGCGATGGCGATCAGCACCCGCTGCCGCTGTCCACCGGACAATTCGTGGGGGAACTGCCGTGCCCGCAGCTCGGGTCGGTCCAGCCCGACTTCCGCGAGCAGGTCCAGCGCCTGCCACCGGGCGCCGCGCCGATCGGCGAGCCGGTGCACCAGCAGCGCCTCGGCCACCTGATCACCCACGCGCAGAACCGGATTCAGCGACAGACCCGGATCCTGCGGCACCAGTCCGACCCGGGCGCCGCGCAGGCGCCGCAGCGCCTTCTCGTCGGTCGGGTCGACCTTCTCGCCGGCGAAGTCGATGCCGCCGGAGACGAAGCGCGCGGTATCGCCGAGCAGGCCGATCACCGCGTGCGCCAGCGTGGACTTGCCCGAGCCGGATTCCCCGACCAGCGCGACCACCTCCCCGCGCCCGACCTCGATCGAGGCGCCGCGCAGGGCGTCGACCCGGCCGGAGCTGGAGTGGTAGGCGATGCGCAGCTCGTCGACGCGCAGCAGCGGACCGGCCGGGAGCGCTGGAACTTCCGCGTGTGCGGCGGACGCTTCCTCCGCCGACGTCGGGTGTGTGGCCGCCGACTCGCTCATCGGGTCTCCGCCTTTCCCACGAACCGGCCGAGGCGCTGGGCCGACAGCACGACGGTGACGATGACCAGACCCGGCAGCGTCGTCAGCCACCACGCCGACGCGAGGAAGTTGCGGCCCTCCGAGATCAGCGAACCCCATTCGGGGGTGGGCGGTTTGGTGCCGTAGCCCAGGAAACTCAGCGACGACACCGCCAGCACCGCCATCCCGAATTCCACGGCGGCCAGCGCCAATACGGGCTGGAACGAGTTGGGCAGCACGTGCCGGGCGAGCACCGCGTACCAGCGCACGCCGGACGCGTGCGCCGCCTCGACATACGGTGCGTGCTGCACCCGCAGCACCTCCGAGCGCATCACCCTGGCGAAGTTGGCGATCAGCGAGATGCCGACGGCGAGCGCGACATTGCGGGTACCGAAGCCCAGCGCGGTCACCAGGGCCAGCGACAGCAGCAGCGCGGGGATCGAGAGCAGCACGTCGACGACCCGCATGATCGCGGTGTCGACGATCCCGCCCGCCGCACCGGACAGCAGCCCGAGCAGCGAGCCGATCACCAGGGCGATCCCGACGGCGGTCAGGGTCGCGGTGAGCGAGAGCCCGGCGCCGTGCACCATCCGGGTGTAGAGGTCACGGCCGAGATTGTCGGTGCCGAACCAGTGCGCCGCGCTGGGCGCCTGGAACTTCTCGGCGGGCACGCCGGTCAGCGGGTCGCCGGAGGCGAACACCGACGGCGCCACCGCCCAGCCGACCGCGACGACGAGCACGACGCCCGAGAGCACCAGGCCCAGATGCCCGCGGACCCAGCCCGCCGCCGCGGCGGCACGGTGCGTCCGTACGTGGCTGTCGTCGGCCGCGTCGGGCCGCTCGGCGACCGTGCCACGGCGCACGAGGATGTCAACCATGGACGTTCCCTTCGGTCTCGATGGGCGGGGTGGGATCAGGCACTGTGCACCGCCTTCGCGGCGACATCGGCCTTGGTGTCCGGGAGCGCGGCGCGCGCGGTGGCCCGCCGCCTGCTCGCACCGGTGATGCGTGGATCGAGCAGCGGATAGAGCAGGTCGACGGTCAGATTCACCGCGACGAAGATCAGCGCGGACAGCAACACCACGCCCTGCACGACCGGGATGTCCTGGTTGAGCACGGCGGTCTGGGTCAGCCTGCCCACGCCCGCGCGGGCGAACACCGACTCCACCACCACCGAACCGGCGAGCATGGTGCCGACCAGCACACCCGCGATGGTGAACGCGGGCACGCTCGCCAGCCGCGCGACGTGGCGCCGCTGCACCCACCAGCGCGACGCGCCCTTGGCCAGCGCCACCTCGGTGAACGGCTGCCGCCAGGTCTGCTGCAATCCGGCCGCGAGCACCTGGGCGATCACCGCGCCGATCGGCAGGGCCAGGGTCAGCGCGGGCAGCAGGGTGCCGCGCAGCCCGGTCCCGCCGAACGCCGGGAACCAGTGCAGCCGGAAGGAGAACAGCTGCAACAGGATCAGGCCGGTCCAGAACGTCGGCACCGACACCCCCAGCGGCGGCAGCGCGTTGAGGGTGTTGCGCAGCCACGGGCGGCGGGTGTAGGTGGCGGCGAAGGCCAGCACCACCCCGCCGAGCGTGGCGAACAGCAGCGCCAGCGCGGCCAGCCCGAGCGTGGCGGGCAGCACGTCGAGCAGGGCCTCGGTGACCGGTTGGCCGGTGGTGATGGACCGGCCGAGATCGCCGGTCACCGCGTTGCCCAGCGCGGTCACGTACTGCTCCCACAGGGGCTTGTCCAGCCCGTAGCGTGCCTGCAGTTCCGCGATCGCCGCCCTGTCGACGGCGCTGCCGGGGCCGCCGCCGTCGGCGGCCATCGACACCGGGTCGGCGGGCAGCAGGTACAGCACGGCGAAGGAGATGGTGAACGCGGCCCACATCACCCAGATCGCCTGCAGCAGGCGCGAACCCACATAGCGGACCATGACTAGCGCCCGCTCAGCCAGGTATCGAAGAACTGCAGCCGGGCCGAGGCCTCGAACTTCAGATCCTGGGTGTTGGCGGCCGCGCCGATCGCCTGGGACAGCTCGACGGTGGGCAGGTAGAGGCCGTTGTCGAGGATCAGTTGCTGCGCGGTCCCGAGCAGCGCGGCGCGGGCCGCGGGATCGTTGGTGGCCAGCTGCTTGTCGAGGGTCTCGTCCAGCGCCGGGATCGGGCCGCGCGCGTTGAGGTTGCGGCCGGTGAGCGAGAACGACGTGCGCAGGATGTCACCGTCGGCGCGGGTGGAGTTGCTGTAGAAGGAGTCGTAGTCCTTGGAGTTCATCTTGGCGGTGCTCTCCGGGCCCGAGACCAGATCGAGCGTCAGCTCGACGCCGACCTGCCGCAGCTGCTGCTGCACCAGCTCCAGGATCGCCTGGTTGCCCGCGAAGACCTGGCTGAAGGTCACCGAGAAGCTCAGGCGCTCACCGTTCTTCGCGCGGATACCGTCGCCACCGGGCACCCAGCCCGCCTGGTCGAGGATCGACTTCGCCTTGGCCGGGTCGTTGGGCAGCTTCGCCGACAGGTCCGTGTAGGCCGGGGTCGCCGAGGCCAGCGACGAGGTCGCGAACTTGAACTGCGGGCCGAGTACGGTGTCGACGAGCTGCTTGCGATCGAGCGCGGGCAGCAGCGCCTGGCGCACGGCCGGATCGCGCAGCGGGCCGCGATTGACGTTGAGCTGCAAGCCGAACGGCGTGCCGGGGTTGGAGGTGGACAGGATCCGGCCGTCGACGGCCTCGATCTGCGGCGCGTCCTGGGGCAGCGCGTCGCTGATCGCGTCGAGCTGGCCGGAGACGAGACTGCCGGTGCGCACGCCGGACTCGGGAACGACGGTGAATTCGATCCGGTCCAGGTAGGCCTCGCCCTGATGGCCGAACACCGCCGAGCCCCAGTGGTATCCGGCCCGCTTGGCCAGGGTCACCGAGACGTCCTGCTTGTAGGCGGCGTAGGTGAACGGGCCGCTGCCGATGTTGTCGCCCGCGCAGCGGGCCTCGGCCGGCTTGGCATTGGTCGCCCGGCCCAGGATGCCGAGCTGCGGCGTCGAGGAGGCCTGCAGGAACTGGGCGTTGGGCTGGCTGAACTCGACCCGGGCGGTGAGCTTGTCGACCGCCGTCGTGCCGACGTAGTTGGTCAGGTAGCTCGCGCCCAGCGGCGCCTTCGCACCGCCCAGCTCGACGATCGCGTCGAAGGTGTCGCGCACCGAATCCGCGGTCAGCGCGGTGCCGTCGCTGAAGGTGACGCCGTCGGCGAGGGTGAAGGTGAACACCTTGGCGTCGGGGCTGACCTCCCAGCTCTTGGCCAGCCAGGGGGTGATCGCGCCGGTCTTGGGGTCCTGATCGGTCAGCGAGTCGACGATCTGGCGGGCGACGTAGATGGTCTGGTTCGACCCGGCCTGGGCCGGATCCGAGCACGACGGGGCCTGGGACAACCCGTAGCGCAGGGTGCCGCCGGGCTGCGGCGGACCGGCCTGCCCACCCGATCCGCCGGTGTCGCTGCCGCACGCGACCACGGAGGTGGCGACAGCCAGGACGCCGACGGCGGCGGCGAAACGATGACGAGGACCGATCACGGGGTGACTCCAGAGAATTCGCGGCCTGCGGCCAGGGGACGGCTGGGAATGCGGCGGCGCAGTTCGGGCGCCACCTCGGCCTGGAACAGCTCGAGGCTGCCCAGGTAGTCGGTGTCGGCGCGACCGTCGCGTTCGGCGGAGAGATGGATCACCTCGTGGCCGAGCTGCTCGTGGTAGCGGCCGACCTTGTCGATGACTTCCTGCGGGCTGCCGACCAGAGCGGAGCTGCGCGCGAGGAAGTCGTCGATGGTGTCGAACACCAGGGGCAGGCCCAGCTTTCGCGCCAGCGCGCGACGCGCCTCGAACAGCGGCGTGGAGACCGCTCTGGCCTGCTGGGAGGTGGCGGCGACGTGGAAGCCCGCAGTGCCCGCGCCGACGAGCGCGTCGGCGGGGTCGCGGCCGTAGTGGGCCCAGCGCTGCCGATAGTGGCGAACCAGTTCGGCAGACGGCTCGATGGGGTTGGTGACGTCGGCCGAGAGCAGCGGATCACCGTGGCGCGCGGCCAGTTCCACCGACTCGCGGCTGGTCGCGCTGCCGTGCCGGATCCGGGCCTGCGCGGCGCCGTTGCCCTTGCCGATGATCAGCTCCAGCCGGCCATCCGCCAGGTTGTCCAGCGTCGCGTAGTCCTCGGACGCGCGCACCGGGTCGAACAGGCTGAGCGTGGTCACCGCCCGGGTCACCAGCGTGAACAACAGAAACTTCATGCGACAGCAGACCTCGCCACTCTTGCTCCTCCATCGAACCCGGCGGAAGCACCCACACCCGGGAACGGGCGGGTTGCTGCGACGTCATGGAGCCAGGTCTCTCGGTCGCTCTGGATGGTTGTGACCGACCACAGGGGCCGGTACCGAATCAGCATGTGGCACTGCGGCGATACTTCACAACGGTAAGGATCAGCGTGAGCGCAGAGCTTGGAACCGGGGCGGCGCTGGTGCACACTGTCCGCGACGCGCCGACGAAACGACGCGCCTCACCTGCGCGGATTCCGCCGTATACGGGCGTAGCGTCGGATGTCTCCGCGTCGATGAGGAGTGCGTTGTGACCGTGCCGCGTCGTTTCACCGCCCTGACCACGCTGGCGGCCTGCGCCGCCGCGCTGCTGCTGGCCGCGCCCACCGCGGCGGCCGTGCCCGCGACGGTAACCAGGGATGCGCCCGCCGCCACCCCGACCGCCGGTCCCGGTGACCTGCTCGGCGCGTATCAGACCGTCGTCGACACCCTGAAAGCGCTGGGCATCCAACCGTTCCTGTACCCGACGGTCGCCGCGAACTGCGCGGGCGACGGCCTCGGGCTCGTGCCCGCCGTCGCGGGCGCGGTGCCCGGCCCGTGGCCCGCCAACGCCGTGCAGATCCCCGGTCTCGACCTCACCGCCGTGAAGTCGGGCCAGACGATGTTCACCTTCCTGCCCTACGGCCTGGCACCGGACACCGCGGCCACCGAGACCTCCGGCATGCAGGTGGCCTGGCTCAATATCAGCACCGGGCGCGGCGGGCTGGCCTCGATGGGCTCCATCGCCGACGTGGTGCGCGCGCTGGTCCCGCCCGAGGTCCCCGTCGAACTGCGCCCCATCGCCGAGACCGCGATCCGCGACTTCCTCTTCGCCGCCGTCCCGGTCGGCGGTGTGCGGGCCGTCCCGGTCGACACCGGCCACGGCACCGTCCTGGCCGCCGTCTTCGGCACCACCGACAACGCGGGCCGCTCCTGCTTCTTCTTCCCGACCGTGGGGATCACCGAGGTTCCCTGAGGGCTCAGCGGGGACTCGACGGACTCGCACGCGCCGCCGCGCTCGGCGGCAAGCGGGTGGTCGACGCGACCAACGGCTTCGACGGTGTTCCTGGCCGCCATGCTGGTGCTGGTCCTGGCCGATGGAACAGCGCGTGCGGCAGCCGCCTTCGCCGAGCACGCGCCGACGGCCCGATACGCACGCGCCTTCCCACCGCCTGCGCGCGAAGGCCTTCGCCGACCCGATGTTCGAAGGTGGCCCCGCGGATCTGCTCTCTTCCTGCGTGGCGCCGGATCGCGTGGCGCCGGATCGCGTGGCGCCGGATCGCTTGGGGTTCGAGGATCTCGTGGCTGTGGCCGGATCTTCGTCGGGGCGGCAATCGCGATCTCGTCGACGGTATGTCGCGGCTGCGGCTGACCCTGACGACGAGCCGGGGGATGGGCGGCGAATTCTCGTTGCGGATCACCGATCGCTGAGCGCGGCCGGGCGCGTCAGGCGTGCTGGGCGCTCGCGGTCTCCGGCGCGACCAGTGGGCGCTGCTTCCAGCGCAGCGTGCCGGTGCGATGGCGGTAGTGCGACCGGGTCCACAGCGCCAAGTAGTGCGCCACGCCCAGCGGGTGGGCGAGCGCGGAGGTGAGGTCGGTGCGGGTCGGCCGCTGCCGGGTCTCGGTGGCGCGGGCGGCGAGGCGGCCCACCACGGCGGCGAGGTAGCCGAGCA
>NZ_JBCGFB010000045.1:0-33200 GCF_038752175.1 Nocardia sp. No.11
GTTCTCAAAGAACACACGCACAAGCATCCACCCGCAACATTTCGTAGGGGCTTCCGCAGGGCAACTGTTCCAACCTAGCGCAGGCAACCCGACCGAAGCAAATTCGGAAGGAGTGAGTCTGGCTAGATGATCAATCAGGCGCTCAGCGTCACCGCGTCGCTCTGACTCGAATAAAGTTACGCACCGACGAACGCGAAGTCAAATCGCCTGGTCAGACAGGCTATTTCGGCGTATCGACGCGCTCGACCTGTCCACCCAGCGCCTGCATCTGCTCGACGAACTTCGGGTAGCCGCGGTCGATGTGGAAGACATCGTGGACTTCGGTGACGCCGTCGGCGACCAGACCGGCCAGTACGAGACCGGCGCCGGCGCGAATGTCGGAGGACCACACCGGCGCGCTGGACAGCCGCGGGATACCGCGGACCACCGCGTGATGACCGTCGGTGCGGGCATCGGCGCCGAGCCGGATCATCTCCTCGACGAAGCGGAACCGCGCCTCGAAGACGTTCTCGGTGATCATCGACGTGCCGTCGGCGATGGCGGCCAGGCCGATCGCCATCGGCTGCAGGTCGGTCGGGAAGCCCGGGAACGGCAGCGTCGCGAAGTTCACCGCGCGCGGGCGCTCGGCCTGCACGACACGGAAACCGTTGGGCTCGTAGGAGATCCGCGCGCCGGCCGAGCGCAGCTTGTCCAGCACCAGCGCCAAGTGCTTGGGGTTGACCCCGGTCACCCGGACATCGCCGGTGGTCATCGCCGCGGCGATACCCCAGGTGGCGGCGACGATACGGTCGCCGATCACCCGATGCGTGGTCGGTGACAGGCTCTTGACGCCCTGCACGGTCAGCACCGAGGAACCGGCACCGTCGATCCGCGCACCCATCTGCACGAGCATGGTGCACAGGTCGACGATGTCGGGCTCGCGCGCCGCGTTGTCGATGACCGTCTCCCCCTCGGCCAGCACCGCGGCCATCAGGATGTTCTCGGTCGCGCCGACCGACGGGAAGTCGAGGCGGATGCGCGCGCCCTGCAGCTCGTCGGCGCGGGCGACCACGCATCCGTGCTCGATCTCGCTGGTCGCGCCGAGCAGGCGCAGGCCCTGCTGGTGCATGTCCAGTGGCCGCGAGCCGATCGCGTCACCGCCCGGGAGCGCGACGACCGCGCGCTTACAGCGCGCCATCAGCGGACCGAGCACACACACCGAGGCGCGGAACTGGGTCACCGCCGGGAAGTCGGCGTGATATTTCGGCTCCGGCGGGGTGACGATCGTGCAGACCGAGCGGTCTCCGCTCTCGTCGTCGGAGATCGTGACGTCGCAGCCGAGACCACGCAGCACCTCGGCCATCAGCGGGACATCGAGGATGTCCGGGCAGTTGGTGATGGTGGTCGTACCCTCGGCCAGCAAAGCGGCGGCCATCAGCTTCAGCACGCTGTTCTTCGCGCCGCCGACCGCGACCTCGCCGACGAGCTGATTACCGCCGGAGACCAGAAACCGTTCGCTCACCCCGCCAGCTTATCGACCGTTGCCCGACGACACGCCCCCCGACGCCAAACCGACCGATCCTGGCGCCACCGAGTGGCTTTCAGCGCTCGGCTCCGCCACCCGGCTGCCACAGCACGTCGCCCTCGGGATTGGTCGCACGGCTGAGGATGAACAGCAGGTCCGACAGGCGATTGAGGTATTTGGCGGGCAACACGCTGGTGTCGTCGGGGTGGGCCTCGACCGCCGCCCACGCCGCACGCTCGGCGCGCCGGACCACGGTGCGTGCCGTGTGCAACAGTGCGGCAATCGGCGTGCCGCCGGGCAGGATGAACGAATTCAGCGGTGCCAGGCCCTCGTTGAACTCGTCACACCACTTCTCCAGCCGATCGATGTAGGGCTGGGTGATGCGCAACGGCGGGTACTTCGGCTCGGCCACCACGGGGGTCGACAGATCCGCGCCCGCGTCGAAAAGGTCGTTCTGGACCTGGCGCAGCACCGCGAGCACCGCGGGCTCCGGCGCGCCGAGCGCGACCGCGACGCCGAGTGCCGCGTTGGCCTCGTCGCAGTCGGCGTAGGCCACCAGCCGGGGATCGGTCTTGGGGACGCGCGAGAAATCGCTCAGACCGGTGGTGCCGTCGTCGCCGGTCCTGGTGTAGATCCGGGTGAGATGGACGCTCATGCCTGGCCTCCCCTGGTCCGGCGGGCGCGATCGGACGGCCGCGACTCCACCCACGACAGAAAAGCCGCCATCGATCCGCGGTCGAGCGCGAGCTCGAAGCTGCTGTGCGGATCGGTGACGGCTACCACCACGATGTCCTCGCTCATGATGTCGAATTCGTCGCCCTGTGGCGCGCGGCGTTCGACGATCTCGAGGCCCTGCCGGTGCACGGTGGAGTCCGGACCGAACTTGAGGCTGGTCAATTTGAAGAAGACGAGGCGATCCTCGTCGTAGCGGATGAGACCGTGCCGCCAGCCCTGGCCGCCGCGCGCGGGCAATACCCGCAGCAGCGCGGCCGTGCCGCCCCGGCGCAGCATCACCAGCCGGTAAGTCGAAGCACCTGCTACGAACACGAGCGTCAGCACCAGAATGATCAGGAGAACCATCCCGGTTTGCAATGCCGTACGCCCTTTCGCTCAGCTGGTGTCGAAGACACCCCCGCCGTCATTCAATCACGCCCGTTGTGGGCCACTCCGGCGGGATCGGTAATACGGCCGGAAACAGCACTGTCGGCGACGAACCGGAGTTCGTCGCCGACAGTGTGTCGTTCGGTGAACAGATCAGGCAGTCACGGTCGCCTCGACCGCGCGCACCTGGCCCTGAGCGACCCGCAGCTCCACCTCGGTGGCGCTCGCGTCGGCCAGCACCTTGCGCGCCGCGTCGACGTCGACCTCACCCGCGAGTTCCGCGGACTCGGCCAGCACCCGCACGGTGTCGGCGGTGACCGAGAAGAAACCGCCGTGCACCGCGGCCACGATCCGATCGCCGTCGGTCGACACGATGGTCACCGTGCCGCCCTCGACGAGCTGACCGAGCAGCGGCTCGTGGCCCGCCATGATGCCGATCTGACCTTCGGTGGTCTGCGCGCTGACGAACGTCGCCTGGCCGGACCAGAGCTTGCGTTCGACGGCGACGAGATCAACTGTCATTTCCGCCATGGTGGACTACTTCCCGGCGATCTTCTTCGCAGCGGCCTCGACGTCGTCGAGACCACCGCAGGAGTTGAACGCCTGCTCCGGGAAGTGGTCGAACTCGCCCTTGCAGACGCGATCGAAGTCGTCGATGGTCTGCTCCAGCGGCACGACCGAACCCGGCTGACCGGTGAACTTCTCGGCCACGATGAAGTTCTGGCCGAGGAACTTCTCCAGACGACGGGCGCGGCCGACGAGGACCTTGTCCTCTTCGGAGAGCTCGTCCATACCGAGGATGGCGATGATGTCCTGCAGCTCCTTGTACTTCTGCAGGATCCGCTTGACCTCGTTGGCGACCCGGAAGTGGCGCTCACCGACGATCGACGCCTCGAGGATACGAGAGGTCGAGGTCAGCGGGTCGACGGCCGGGTAGATGCCCTTCTGCGAGATCGGGCGCGAAAGCTCGGTCGTCGCATCGAGGTGGGCGAAGGTGGTCGCCGGCGCCGGGTCGGTGTAGTCGTCGGCGGGGACGTAGATCGCCTGC
This sequence comes from Nocardia sp. No.11, assembly GCF_038752175.1. Classification (NCBI taxonomy): domain Bacteria; kingdom Bacillati; phylum Actinomycetota; class Actinomycetes; order Mycobacteriales; family Nocardiaceae; genus Nocardia; species Nocardia sp. No.11. The sequence goes on from NZ_JBCGFB010000045.1 coordinate 3,654, forward strand.
AGCGAGGTGATCGAGCGACCACGGGTCGAGGTGATGCGCTCCTGGAGCTCACCCATCTCGTCCGCCAGCGTCGGCTGGTAACCCACGGCGGAGGGCATACGACCCAGCAGGGTCGAGACCTCGGAACCGGCCTGGGTGAAACGGAAGATGTTGTCGATGAAGAGCAGCACGTCCTGGTGCTGGACATCGCGGAAGTACTCCGCCATGGTCAGCGCGGACAGGGCCACGCGCATACGCGTGCCCGGCGGCTCGTCCATCTGGCCGAAGACGAGGGCGGTGTCCTGGAGGACGCCCATCTCTTCCATTTCCAGGTGGAGGTCGGTGCCCTCACGGGTACGCTCACCGACGCCCGCGAACACCGAGGTGCCGGAGAACTCGCGAGCGATACGGGTGATCATCTCCTGGATCAGAACGGTCTTGCCGACACCGGCACCACCGAACAGACCGATCTTGCCGCCCTTGACGTACGGGGTCAGCAGGTCGATGACCTTGACGCCGGTCTCGAGCATCTCGGTCTTACCCTCGAGCTGGTCGAAGCTCGGGGGCTTGCGGTGGATGCCCCACTGCTCGCCGTCGCGGCCGAGGCCCGGCGAGTCGAGGCAGTCACCGAGGGCGTTGAACACGTGGCCCTTGACGATGTCGCCGACGGGCACCGAGATCGGCTTGCCCGAGTCGGTGACGCTCGCGCCACGGACCAGGCCGTCGGTCGGCTGCATCGAGATGGTGCGCACGATGTTGTCGCCGAGGTGCTGCGCGACCTCGAGGGTCAGGGTCTTGGCCACCGACGGGAGCTTGATGTCGGCGTGCAGAGCGTTGAACAGCTCGGGGATGGCGCCACGCGGGAACTCGACGTCCACGACGGGGCCGATGACACGGACGACGCGGCCGGCGGTTGCGCCCGCCTTGGTCGCGTTGTCCTGAGTGACAGCTGCGGTCATTAGATTGGTTCTCTTCCTGCGCTTCTAGTCGCGGTCCGAGCTCGACGCCAGCGCGTTCACGCCGCCGACGATTTCGCTGATTTCCTGCGTGATCTGGGCCTGACGCACCGAGTTCGCCTCGCGCTGGAGCACACTGGCCAGCTCGTTGGCGTTATCGGTCGCCGCCTTCATTGCGGTGCGCCGAGCCGCGGACTCGGATGCCGCTGCCTCGAGCAACGATGCGTAGATACGCGTGTTGACGTACTTGGGCAGCAGAGCGCCCAGCAGCACATCGGCGTCCGGCTCGAATTCGTACTGCGCCGTGACCACCGCGTTCGGCGAATCCGAGACGATGTCCTCGCCGAGCTCGTACTTCTCGTCGACGAAGCTCACCTGGATCGGCGCCAAGCGGCGCACCTCCGGGGTCTGGGTCAGCATCGAGACGAACTTGGTGTACACGATGTGCAGTTCGTCGACGCCCGCGATGGTCCCGGTGCCGTCCAGCGAGGGAACCTCGTTGTCGGAGCCGGCCATGAAGGCCTCGACCAGGTGCTGGCACGCGGCCGAGGCATCGGTGTACTTCGGCTGCTGGGAGAAGCCGGTCCACGACGCCTGGAACGGACGGTTGCGGAACTTGTAGTACGTGAGGCCCTTGTTGCCCATCACGTACAGCACCGGCTCCTTGCCGTCGCCACGCAGCGTGGTCATGAGCTCCTCGGCGCGCTTGAGCACGTTCGAGTTGTAGCCACCGCACATACCGCTGTCACTGGTGATCACCAGGACAGCGGCCCGACGAGCGTTGGGACGCTCGGTCAGCAGCGGGTGCGACAGGTTCTTCGAGGCGCTCGCCAGCTCACCGAGGACCTTGGTGATCTCCTCGGCGTACGGCTTGGCCGCCGCAACCCTGGCCTGGGCCTTGGAAATTCGCGAGGTCGCGATCAGTTCCTGAGCCTTGGTGATCTTCTTGATCGAATTCACACCACGAATGCGGGAGCGCAATTCACGCAAACTTGCCACTAGCGGTTCACACTCCCTTCATTCGCCAGATCGGAATATGCCGACATCAGTCCTGACCCGGCTTACTTGTCGACGTGCTTGCGGGTGACCGACAGCGACTCGACCTCTTCGTGGTCCAGATCGCCGGCAGCGGCCTCGTTCACGACACGGCTGCCGTCGGAAGCCAGGAAGCCTTCCTTGAACTTGTCGGTCTCCGACTTGATCGCGTCGGCGGCCTCGCCGTCGAGCGGCTTGCGGCCACCCTCGAGCGCGTCGAAGGACGACTGGGTCGCGCTGTGCAGGTGCTCCAGCAGCTCGGCGGTGAAGCGACGCACGTCGCCGACCGGCACCGAGTCGTAGTAGCCGGCGTCGACCAGGTAGATCGAGACGACCTGATCCTCGACGGCGACCGGGGAGTACTGGTTCTGCTTGAGCAGCTCCACCCAGCGGGCACCGCGCTCCAGCTGCGCCAGCGAGGCGGCGTCCAGGTCGGAAGCGAAGGCGGAGAACGCCTCCAGCTCGCGGTACTGCGCCATTTCCAGACGCAGCGAACCGGCGACCTTCTTCATGGCCTTGGTCTGGGCGGCGCCACCGACACGGGAGACCGAGGTACCGACGTTGATCGCCGGGCGGACGCCCTTGTTGAACAGGTCGGACTCGAGGAAGACCTGGCCGTCGGTGATGGAGATGACGTTGGTCGGGATGAACGCCGAGACGTCGTTGGCCTTGGTCTCGATGATCGGCAGACCGGTCATCGAGCCGCCGCCCATCTCGTCGGACAGCTTCGCGCAACGCTCCAGCAGGCGGGAGTGCAGGTAGAAGACGTCACCGGGGTACGCCTCGCGGCCCGGCGGACGACGCAGCAGCAGCGAGATGGCGCGGTACGCCTCGGCCTGCTTGGTCAGGTCGTCGAACACGATCAGGACGTGCTTGCCCTGGTACATCCAGTGCTGGCCGATGGCCGAACCGGTGTACGGAGCCAGCCACTTGAAGCCGGCGGAGTCGGAGGCCGGGGCCGCGACGATGGTGGTGTACTCCATCGCGCCGTGCTCCTCGAGCGCGGTCTTGACGCCCGCGATGGTGGAGCCCTTCTGGCCGATCGCGACGTAGATGCAGCGAACCTGCTTGCTGGGGTCGCCCGACTCCCAGTTCGCCTTCTGGTTCAGGATCGCGTCGACGGCGACGGCGGTCTTGCCGGTCTTACGGTCGCCGATGATCAGCTGACGCTGGCCGCGGCCGATGGCGGTCAGCGCGTCGATCGCGGTGATACCGGTGGCCAGCGGCTCTTCGACCGGCTGGCGCTCCAGCACGGTCGCGGCCTGCAGCTCCAGCACGCGGCGGTCGTCGGCCTCGATCTCGCCCAGGCCGTCGATCGGCTGGCCGAGCGGGTTGACGACGCGACCGAGGAACTTGTCGCCGACGGGAACCGACAGCACGTCGCCGGTGCGGCGGACCTGCTGGCCCTCTTCCAGCGAGGCGTACTCGCCGAGGATGACGGCACCGATCTCGGTGTCCTCGAGGTTCAGCGCGACGCCCAGGACGCCGCCCGGGAACTCGAGCAGCTCGTTGGCCATCGCCGAAGGCAGACCGCTGACGTGCGCGATGCCGTCGCCGGTGTCGGTCACGAGGCCGACTTCTTCGATGGAGGTTTCCGGGGTGTAGCTCTGGGTGTAGCTCTCGATCGCGCTACGGATCTCGTCGGAGGAGATCGTCAGCTCCGCCATGTTGTTCCTGCTCTCGCTGTGGTCTCGAATGTCGGGGGTTGGAGAATTACTGCGGTGAGCTGTCCTTGATCAGGACAGCGCCCGGCGCAGCTTCTCCAGTCGGCCGGTGGCGCTGCCGTCGATGACGTCGTCTCCGACGCGCACGACGACGCCGCTCAGCAGCGTCGGGTCGACCTGCACGTGCACGGTGACCGCCTTGCCGTAGATCCGCTGCAGGGAAGCCGAGAGCTTCTCCTTCTGCTGATCGGACAGCTCGACCGCGGCGTGCGCGTGGGCGACGATCTGGTCACGACGGGCCGCCGCCAGATCGGACAGGGCGCCGAAGGCGACGCCGATGTTGTTGGTCCGCAGTCGGGTCACCGCCTGCTCGGCCAGCGTCAGGGTGATCGGCTCGGCCTTGCCGGTCAGCAGCCGCTCGATCAGCTCACGCCGCGCCGCGGCCGGCTTGCCCTGATCGGACAGTGCCTGCTCCAGCTGCGGGTTGTCGGCGATGATGCGACCGAGCCGGAACAGCTCGTCCTCCACCGCGTCCAGCCGGCCGCCGTCGGCAGCGGACTCCAGCAGAGCCTCCTGCCCGAGCAGCACCAGGGTGTCGACCAGATCGCGGGTGCGCGACCAGTTCTGGGCCACCGCGGTGGTCAGCACTGCCTGCGTGGCAGCGCTGACCTTGCCGCCGAAGATCCGCTCACTGAGTTCAGCGCGCGCCGAACCCGGCACCGACACGTCCGCGAGCGCCACACGCAGCGAACGCTGGTCGTCCAGCACGGCGACAACGGCGAACAGTTCCGACCCCGTTGTGGCCGCAACAGTTTCGCTTCCGGTCAGAGCGGCCCGAAGCGCCTCCCGGGACCGGGAGCTGGCCTCGCGGCTCGCTGCGTACATGCTTCTCACTTTCGCGTCGTTACCTTCCGACCCCGATGGCGTCGGTGTCGTCGAGTTCGCTGAGGAACTTGTCGATCGACGCCGCCTGCTTGGCCTCGTCCGAGACAGACTGGCCGATGATCTTCTCGGCCAGGTCGACGGCCGTGCGGCCGACCTCGGAGCGCAGCTCGGTCAGGATCTGCTGGCGCTGGGCTTCCAGCTGGGAGTGACCGGCGGCGACGATACGGTCGCTTTCGGCCTGGGCATCCGCGCGCATCTGCGCGAGGATCTGCTGACCCTGGGTGCGCGCATCCTCGCGGATACGTGCGGCCTCGAGCCGGGCGTCGGCAAGCTGCTGCTGGTACTGCTGCAGCGTCTGCTGTGCCTCTTCCTGCGCGGCTGCGGCCCTGGCGATACCGCCTTCGATCTTGTCGGCACGCTCATCGAGTGTCTTGGTCACACGCGGGATCACGTATTTCCAGAAGAGCACGCCGATGATGGCGACGCAGACGATCGACCAGACGATGTCGTACGTTTCGGGAATGAGAGGATTCACATCCTCTCCCCCTTCGGCAGCGAGCGTGATGAGTTCGCGCATCGGAATCAGAAGATGAAGCCGGCGACGAGGCCGATCAGCGCCAGGGCCTCGGTGAACGCGATACCGAGGAACATGTTGGTACGGATCTGGCCGGCCAGCTCGGGCTGACGGGCGAAGCCCTCGATGGCCTTACCGACGACGATACCCACGCCGATGCCGGGGCCGATCGCGGCGAGACCGTAGCCGATGGCGCCGAAGCCCTTGAAGGTGCTCTCGGTGGTCGCGGCTTCCTGGGCCAGGTAAGCGAGGCTCATGAGTCTTCTTTCCCTTTCTGTTGCTCACCCGCCGGTCGGCGTGTGTAGCAGGTTTGGCAGTACTGGTGTGGATTCAGGTCAGTGGTCGGCGGCGTGCTGCGCGAGGCTGATGTACACCGCGGTCAGCAGGGCGAACACATACGCCTGCAGGAAGATGACCAGCAGCTCGAACAGCGTGAAGCCGATGCCTGCCAGCAGCGAGAAGGGCGTGAAGACCTTCATCCACGCGGTGGCATCGAAGAGGAAGAACCAGGTGGCGCTGAAGAACAGCACCAGCATGATGTGGCCGGCCAGCATGTTCGCCATGAGTCGGACGGTCAGCGTGAACGGGCGCAGGATGAACGTCGAGACGAACTCGATCGGGATCAGCAGCACGTGCAGGGCGGGCGGCACATCCGGAACGACGATGCTGGAGCGCATGTACTTGAAGAAGCCGTACTTGCGGATGCCCACGTAGTTGAACGCGATGTACGCGATCGCGGCGAGCACCAGCGGCATGCCGACTCGCGCATTCGACGAGATGTTCAGGAACGGAACAATGCTGGAGAAGTTCAGGAACAGAACCGTGAAGAAGATCGTCGCGATCAGCGGGAGGAACCGCTTACCGGTTTCCTTACCGAGTACCTCGTCGGCGATCTGCTCCTTGACGAAAACCACCGCGGTTTCCATCACGTTCTGCAGGCCGCGCGGCACGATCTTCGGCGAGCGGAAAGCCAGCACGAAGACGAGCACCACAACGGCGGTCATCAGCAGCCGGATCAGCATCAGGCGGTCGAGTTCGAACGGCGTACCCTCGAACAGCACTGCTGGAGGGAAGAAGTCGGACAGCGATGGCGCGTGGAACTCGCCCGCCGCCAAAGTGATGACGCTCAGCGTTCTCTCCCGTGTTCGGGCCGCGGGTACGACGGTCATTCCCGCGGTTCGATCGGACATTGACGATCAATGGGGTCGACTCTGGTCGGCTCGAAATTCGACAGTTGCTCGTACGGTGTAACCCCGTAAAGCTTCTGTTCGGGCGTCGGCGACATCGTCGACATGCTTCAACCGGGCACATTCCACCCGGATCGGCAGTAAGCATAGCGGCACCGGGCAGGATCTTGGCGATCCCCCCTGGTAACCCGAGGCAATGCCCCGAGTCATCCTGGGCAGCGCCTCCAGCTTGGGTGCTTGCTTACCAACACTTTACCAAGCTATCTACGACAGTGTGTAGCTGGGTGGGATTATTCCTGCTCGGAAGCCGTTTCGTCGTCTCCCGCGCGTGTCGTGACATACGGAACCTTCACGCTCACAACGCCATACGTCTCCGCCCCCAGCACGATGAGCAGGGCTCCGACCACGGTGAAGAACAGCGTGGGCCTGCTGTAGAAGTCGAACTGGTTCAGCACGCCGACGATCACCAGCGCGATCAGCAGCTTGCCGACCCAGCTGACCAGCATGACCAGGCCCGCCGTGCTCGGCGGCAGCTTGGCGCCCAGCAGCACGGCCACCACGGTGGTGAGGATGAACCCGCCGCCGATCGCCGCGCCCAGCAGCGCGCCCCACAGACCCGGCATACCCGCGACGAGGGTGCCGATCACCACCGAGACGACCACGAGGACACCGAGCCCGATCAGGCCGTAGCGCAGCGCGGTGCGCAGGGGGGCGTCGGGTCCGGGCACGGGGGTGGGTGTAAAGCTCACGGGTCGTACTTTACCTTCGGCCGCTTCTCAGCGATTGGCCGACTCCATCCGGCGCATCGACGGGATCGCGGTCACTACCAGGGCGAACACCAATCCACCCGCCACCAGCAGCACCACCAGGCGCCGATCCATCAGCGAGGTCCCCACCGCGCCGAAGGCGAGCACGCCGACCCACAAATAGATCAACAGCACAACGCGTCGCTGTGAATGTCCGATCTGCAGCAATCGGTGATGAAGATGCATTTTGTCCGGTGTGGAGAAACTCACGCCGGCGCGCACGCGGCGCACGATCGCCAGCAACAGATCGAGCACCGGAATGAACATCACCGCACCCACCAGCAACAGCGGCGAGAGCAAACCCACAATGTCGCGCGGGCCGTAGCCCTGCAGCGGAATTCGACCCGAGGCACCAGTGGAAACCGCGGCCAGCATCAATCCGATCATCATCGAGCCGGAATCACCCATGAAGATTCGGGCGGGCGAGAAATTGTGCGGCAGAAATCCCAGGCAGGCACCGGCCAGCGCGGCGGCCAGCAACGCGGGCGGATAGGTGTCGACCGAACCGCCCTGGTCATAGAGCAAACCGACGGAGAACACGAAAACCGCGCCGGCGCAGATCAAGCCGAGGCCCGCGGCGAGACCGTCCAGGCCGTCGACGAAGTTCATCGCGTTCACCAGGGTGACGGTGATTCCCACCGTCACCAGGCCGCCCTGCAGCGCGTCCAGGACGACGGTGGTGTCGTTGAACGGGTCGTAGATCACGTACCAGCTCAAGCCCATCACGGCCATCACGCCCGCGGCGGTCACCTGCCCGGCGAATTTGGTGAGCGCGTCCAGGCCCCACCGGTCGTCGACGATGCCGACCAGCACGATGATCGTCGCCGCGACCAGGACCGCCGGAATATCGGGGGCGTAATCGAAACCCCGCCGCAGTGCGGGCAATTGGTGTGCGAACAACACCGCGGCGACCACGCCGACATACATGCCGACACCGCCCATCCGCGGAATCGGCGTGACGTGCACATCGCGCTCACGCGGAATCGCGACCGCGCCGAACGCGATGGCGAGCACCCGGATGCCGCCGGTGGCCAGGAACGTCACCGTGGCGGAGACGAGCAGCACGAGCACCAGCTCGCGCAGGGGAACGACCGTGCTCATCGGATGCGTGCGATCACCGCTGCGCGGGGCTGATCAGGGCATCCGGCGCCATACCGAGAACCTCCGCGACATCGGCCACCGCCACCGCACCTTCCCGCAACACCCGCGGCTGATCCGCGGTCAGATCGACGATCGTCGACGCCACCGCGTGCTCGGCGGGACCGCCGTCGAGATACACACTCGCCAGCGAACCCAGCTGCTCGCGCGCCTGCTCGACGGTGCTGGCCGGGGGCTGCCCCGACACATTGGCACTCGACACGGCCAGCGGACCGACCTCGCGCAGCAGTTCCAGCGCTACCGGATGCAGCGGCATCCGCAGCATCACCGTGCCCCGGGTATCGCCCAGGTCCCACGCCAGCGAGGGCGCGGCCTGCACGACCAGGCTCAGCGCGCCCGGCCAGAACGCCCGGATCAGCTCGCGCGCCTGCGGGCGCACCGAGAACACCAGTCCATCGATGGTGTGCCACGACCCGACGAGCACCGGGACGGGCATATCGCGACCGCGCCGCTTGGCGGCCAGCAGCGCGCCCACCGCGTCGGCGTCGAACGCGTCGGCCGCCAGGCCGTACAGCGTGTCCGTCGGCATGACCACGAGCCGCCCCGACTTCAGCGCGCTGGTCGCCGCGGTCAGCCCAGCGGCCCGCGAATCCTGCTCGGCACAGTCATAGACGGTACTCACGGCTTGTCCGCCTCTCCGCGTTTCTTGCTGGTCTGTGGATGCGGCAAGAGTCTAGCTGTCGGGCCGACGGCGGAATGTGGGGGGACTTTTGGGCGTCCCCGGGATACGCCCGCGGCGCATGCGCGAGCACGGAATTCGTTTCCTGCTGGAAGTGTGCTGCCGGGACTCGGGGGCCGACCTCGTCGGCCCTGGCACGTCGTTCGATCAGGACTCAGGATTTGCTGGGCATTGTCGCGACGACGAAGCGGGGCTTGTCGGCGAGGTCGGCGTGTTCGACGATGCCGGTGAAATCGGCCGCGGCGAGCAGGGCCGCCACTCCCCCGCCGTTGGTGTCGTCGTGTTCGATCGCGGTGGCGCCGCCGGGGCGCAGCAGGCGGGCGATGGTGGGGACCATCCGGCGGATGACATCGAGGCCGTCGGGGCCGCCGAAGAGGGCGCGGTGCGGATCGTGGTCGGCGACCTCGGGGTCGAGGACCGCCGCCTCCGGGATGTAGGGCGGGTTCGACACGACCAGGTCGACGCGGCCGGACAGGGCCGTGAGCAGGGCCGGGTCGGTGACGTCGTCGGCGTGCAGGGTGATCGGGGTGTCGCCGTCGGCGATGCGGTCGTCGACGTTGCGGCGGGCCCAGGTCAGGGCGTCGGGGTCGAGTTCGACGGCGTGGACCTCGGCATCCGGGCGGGCGTGCGCGATGGCCAGGGCCAGCGCGCCCGACCCGGTGCACAGGTCGACGACGAGCGGCGCGTGGTCGTGGGGCAGCGTCTCCAGCCAGGCCAGTGCCCAGGCGAACAGCAGCTCGGTCTCCGGGCGCGGCACGAACACCCCGGGACCCACGGCCAGGTCGATCTCGCCCATCGCGGCCGTGCCGGTCAAGTGCTGCAACGGGATTCGCGTGGCCCGCCGATCGACCAGCGCGGCGAATCGCGCGGCCTCGTCCGGCTCGACCATCGGATGCAGCGCCAACCGCATCCGGTCGATCCCGAGCACGTGCGCGGCCAGGTTCTCCGCATCGGGCAGGGGCGAGGCCACGCCCGCCGCGGCCAGTCGCTCGGCGGCCGCGACGATCAGCGGACGCAACCGGACCCGCTCGGTCACCGTGTCGTCCGGCATGCGCGAGCGTCCTCCCTGGTGGCGAGCGTGGCGCGCGTTGCCCGGTCCGGGCGCTGAGCGCTCATCCCGGCTACTCGGCTGCCATCCGGGCGTCGCGGTCGGCCTTGCCGAGCGCGTCGAGTAGCGCGTCCATGTCACCGTCGAGCACGGCGTCGAGGTTGTGCGCCTTGAAACCGATGCGGTGATCGGCGATCCGGTTCTCCGGGAAGTTGTAGGTGCGGATCCGCTCGGAACGGTCCACCGTGCGGATCTGGCTGGCCCGACCGGCCGCCGCCTCCTGCTCGGCCTGCTCCTCGGCCAGCGCCTGCAGCCGAGCCCCGAGCACCTGCATCGCGCGCGCCTTGTTCTGCAGCTGCGACCGCTCGTTCTGGCAGGTCACCACGATGCCGGAGGGCAGGTGGGTGATGCGGACCGCGGAATCGGTGGTGTTGACGCCCTGGCCGCCCTTGCCGGAGGACCGGTAGACGTCGATGCGCAGGTCGGTCTCGTCGATCTGCACCTGCTCGACCTCGTCGGGCTCGGGGTAGATCAGCACGCCGGCGGCCGAGGTGTGGATGCGGCCCTGCGACTCGGTCACGGGCACGCGCTGCACGCGGTGCACCCCGCCCTCGAACTTGAAGCGCGACCACACGCCGTCGCGGGCCGCGTCCTTGCTCTTGATCGACAGCGTCGCGTCCTTGTAGCCGCCCAGGTCGGAGTAGGTGACGTCGAGCGTCTCCACCTTCCAGCCGTGCCGCTCGGCGTAGCGGATGTACATGCGGGCCAGGTCGGCGGCGAACAGCGCCGATTCCTCGCCGCCCTCACCGGACTTCACCTCGAGCACCACGTCGTCGCCGTCGTGCGGGTCGCGCGGAGCGAGCAGATCGGCCAGTGCCTGCTCGAGCTCCACCAGCTGGGTTTCCAGGCCGGGCACCTCGGCGGCGAACGTGGCGTCGTCGGCGGCCAGCTCACGGGCCGCCTCGAGATCGTCGCGCACCGACTCGAGCTTGCGGTAGGTCGACATCACCGGCGCCAGCTCGGCGAATCGCTTGCCCACCCGCCGGGCCGCACCGGCGTCGTTGTGCAACGACGGATCGGCCAGCTGCGTCTCCAGGCCGGCGTACTCGGCCAGAATGTCGTCGATGGCGGAAGGGGCCGTCTGATCGGCCATGTCGGTGAACTCCTACTGGGGAGGTAGCGGCTGCGGAGTCTGGTGGGCCGAAGGCCCGTCTCGGCCGCCTCGATTCTGGACTGACGGAGCGAAGGAGCGAAGCGACTGAGCGGAGGAGGGAAGAATCGAGGCCGAAAGGCCGAGACCCCGCGGCGCCCGCGCCGCCGAAAATACCGACGCCCGGCCTGCGAAAGCAGAACCGGGCGTCGGGTGAGGCAACTAGCTGGCGTCGGCCTTCTTGCCCGCGCGCTTGCCGTAGCGAGCCTCGAAGCGAGCGACGCGGCCGCCGGTGTCGAGGATCTTCTGCTTGCCGGTGTAGAACGGGTGGCACTGCGAGCAGACCTCGACGGTGATCTGGCCGGACTCCTTGGTGGAGCGAGTCTGGAAGGTGTTGCCGCAACCACACACAACGGTGGTGTCGACATACGTGGGGTGGATTCCTGCCTTCATGGGCGTCCTCTCGATAATGGTCGCCGGGTCGTACACCGCTGGAGCGCGGGATACGTGAACCGGAACCGACTAGGCGGGATGTCTGCGAACTCGCAGACACACAGCGATCCAGTATGCCAGACCTGGCCGCACCCTCCGAAAACACCCCCGGCCACAGGTTTGTTCCCGGCCGGGAAACGCAGCGGGGGCCCGCCGTAGCGGGCCCCCGTCGCGTCACTCGTCGAGTGCGCCCGGTGCGGTCTTGGAGACCGTCATCAGGAACTCGAGGTTGTTCTTGGACTTGCGCAGCCGATCCATCAGCAGATCGATCGCCTGGTGCGAGTCCAGGCCCGAGAGCACGCGCCGCAGCTTGTGCACCACGGCCATCTCGTCGGGCGACATCAGCAACTCGTCGTGGCGGGTGCTGGACGGGTTGATGTCCACCGCCGGGAACACGCGCCGCTCGGCGATCTTGCGATCGAGCTTGAGCTCGGCGTTGCCGGTGCCCTTGAACTCCTCGAAGATCACCGTGTCACCGGTGGAGCCGGTCTCGACCATCGCCGTGGCGATGATGGTGAGCGAGCCACCGTTCTCGATGTTGCGCGCCGCGCCGAGGAACCGCTTGGGCGGGTACAGCGCGGTCGAGTCGACACCACCGGAGAGGATGCGGCCCGAGGCGGGCGAGGAGTTGTTGTACGCGCGGCCCAATCGGGTGATCGAGTCGAGCAGCACGACAACGTCTTTGCCCATCTCCACCAGGCGCTTCGCCCGCTCGATGGCGAGCTCGGCGACCGAGGTGTGGTCGGCCGGCGGCCGGTCGAAGGTGGAGGCGATGACCTCACCCTTCACCGAACGCTGCATGTCGGTGACCTCTTCGGGACGCTCGTCGACCAGCACGACCATGAGGTAGCACTCGGGGTTGTTGATCGCGATCGCGTTGGCGATGTCCTGCATGATCGTGGTCTTACCCGCCTTGGGCGGGGACACGATCAGCGCGCGCTGGCCCTTGCCGATCGGCATGATCAGGTCGATCACACGCGTGGTCAGCTTGTTCTGGGTGGTTTCCAGACGCAGACGCTGGTTCGGGTACAGCGGCGTCAGCTTCTGGAAGTCGGGACGACGCTTGGCCGCCTCCACCTCGCCGCCGTTGACGGTGTCCAGGCGGACCAGCGGGTCGAACTTCTGGCGCTGGTTGCTCTGCTCGCCGTCGCGCGGGGCGCGCACCGCACCGGTGATCGCGTCACCGCGGCGCAGGCCGTTCTTGCGCACCAGGTTCATCGAGACGTACACGTCGTTCGGGCCGGCCAGGTAGCCGGAGGTCCGCACGAACGCGTAGTTGTCCAGCACGTCCAGGATGCCGGCGACCGGCTGCAGGACGTCGTCCTCGCGGATCTCGAAGTCGCGGGCCTCGCCGCCACCGCCACCGGCGCCACCGTCGCGGTCACGACCACGACGACGCTCACGGAACCGGCGACCCCGGCGACCGCGGCCGCCTTCCTCGTCGTCGCCACCGCGGTCGTCGCGGGGACCGCGATTCCCGGCGTTGTTGCCGTTCTGGCTCTGGTTGCGCTCGTTCTGGTTGCGCTCACCACGGTCGCCACCGGTGCGCTCACCACGGTCGCCACCGGCGCGTTCGCCCCGGTCGCCGCCGTTGCGCTCGCCACGCTCACGCCTGCGCTCGCCCTGCTCGCCACCGTCGGCCTTGTCGGCCTGCTTGGTCTCCTCGGCGCGGTTCTCGGCCTGGGCGTTCTCGCCACCGCCGGAACGGGCCTGGTCACGGCCACGACGCTGCCTGCCACGGCCACGCTGACCGCCCTCTCGACCGGAATCCTCGGTCGACTCGGCGGTCTTGGTCTCGGCCGTCCCCTGCTCGGCCGGGGCCTGCTCGGTCACGACCGCGGCGGCCTGCTTCTCGGCGGGCTCGGCCTTGTCGGCCTTGGCCGGCTTGTCGGCCTTGGCGGGCGCCTCGGTCTTGGCGGGCGCTTCCGCCTTGGCGGGCGCTTCGCTCTTGGCGGCGGGCGCGTCGGCCGTCACGGCGGCGGCCTCGGCGGGCTTACCCGCCTTCGCAGGCGCTCCGGCCTGGTTTTCCTTGATAGCGGCGATGAGATCGCCCTTGCGCATACCGGAGGTGCCTCGGATACCGAGCTCCCCCGCCAATGCGCGCAACTGCGGCAACAGCATTCCAGTCAGCCCCGATCGTGCGACGTCGGTGTGTTCGCTCATTTTCGAAATCTGTCCGGATTCACTTTCGCGGCCGCCCGAGTTCGTAGGGTTGGATTCCACCCCGGGTGTCGCGAGCAGGTCCGTATCTGTCACGGAAATCCTTTCCTTCCCTCGAATGCCGTGTGCTGAATCGAGGGTTCGTTCCGTAGACCCGGCACCCTGTGCCGAGCTCGGATTATGCGTCCGACCGGACGCCTGTGCCGTACTACCCGCCCCGCCGGACCGGAGGCTTCGCCACCAGAAGACAGTGGTGAGGAGAGATCATTCCAGTTGAGCGGCTTCTCGGCGTCGCAGCACCTCCATGGTGTGGAGGCTCGAGCCTGGAGCCTGCTGGAGCGATTGCCCTGATGAAGCACCGGCGTCTGATGCGCACGATGTACGGACTTGCACAGAATAGCTGCCAATTGCGAACAACGGCAAGGCAGGCACGCCGTCAGTCGATCGCGACGCCGTCGGCGATGCCGGGTTCGACCACTCGCAGCCCGTCCGCTTCCGCCTGTTTGCGCAGGTCATCAGGGAAATCCTCGGTGGCGAGCGCCAAAATCGTCGGACCGGCGCCGGAAACGGTGGCCGGAATTCCCGCGGCCCGCAGTCGCTCGATCCAGGTCGTGGTGAGCGGTAGCGCGGGAGCACGCTGAGTCTGGTGCAGCCGGTCGGCGGTGGCGGGCATCAGCAGATCGGGGCGCTCGGTGAGCGCGACGACGGCCAGCGCGGCCCGGCTGACGTTGAACGCGGCGTCACCGTGCGGCACCTGCTCGGGCAGCAGCCCGCGGGTGTGCGCGGTGGACGAGCGTTCCTGCGGGATCAGCACCACCGGGCGCAGCGCCGCGGCGGGGGTCAGCCGCACGGCCCGATAAGCGCGATTCTGCTCGGCATCGGATTCGGTCCACGACACGACGATTCCACCGAGCACGCTGGCCGCGGCGTTGTCGGGATGACCCTCGAACTCCGAGGCCAGCTGCACCAGCTGAGCGCCGTCCAGCCGCAGGTCGGGATCGAACTTGGCGGCCAGCCCGGCGCCGGCGGCCAGGCCGCCGACCACGGCCGAGGCACTGGAACCGAGGCCGCGCGAGTGCGGAATCACGTTGCGGCACACCACGTCGAGGCCGTCGGCCCAGACACCGAGTGATTCCAGTCCGCGCTCGATCGCCCGCACCACCAGATGCGTTGGGCCCCACGGCACGTCGTCGGCGCCCTCACCCTCGACCCGGATCTCGAGACCCGAATCGGTGGTGCGCACCACGATCTCGTCGTAGAGACCCAATGCCATTCCCAGGCAATCGAATCCGGGACCGAGGTTGGCCGTGGAAGCGGGAACGCGCACGGTCACTTCGAGACCGGCGGGCAGGGTAGCGGTCATCAGCCTGCTCTCGCGTGCGCTCAACTCAGGCCAGCTCGAGCTCGTGGGCGATGGCCACCGGGTCGACGGCGATCGGCTTGACCTCGGGCATGCCGGCCAGCGCGTTGTCGGGGTCCTTGAGACCGTTGCCGGTCACCGTGCAGACCACGGTCAGGCCCGAATCCAGCCAGCCCTCCGCGCGGGCGGCCAGCAGACCGGCCACGCTCGCCGCCGACGCGGGCTCGACGAACACGCCCTCGGTCGCCGCGACCAGCCGGTACGCGGCCAGGATCTCCTCGTCGGTGGCCGCGCGGAACGCGCCACCGGACTGCTCCTTGGCCTCCATCGCCCCGTTCCACGACGCCGGGGCGCCGATCCGGATCGCGGTGGCCACGGTCTCGGGGTCACGCACCGGCGCGCCGTTGACCAGCGGGGCCGCACCGGCGGCCTGCACGCCGAGCATGCGCGGCAGCCCCGAGGTGATGCCGTCGGCGTGGTACTCGCGGTACCCACGCCAGTAGGCGGTGATGTTGCCCGCGTTGCCCACCGGCAGCACGTGCACATCGGGCGCCTTGCCCAGCACATCGCAGATCTCGAACGACGCGGTCTTCTGCCCCTCGATTCGCGCCGGGTTCACCGAGTTCACCAGCCCGACCTCGGGGAAGTCCGAGGTGACCTTGCGGGCCAGCTCGAGACAGTCGTCGAAGTTGCCCTCGACCTGGATGATCTTCGCACCCAGCATCACGGCCTGGGCCAGCTTGCCCATCGCGATCTTGCCCTGCGGGATCAGCACCGCGCACTCCATGCCCGCGCGGGTGGCGTAGGCGGCAGCCGAGGCCGAGGTGTTGCCGGTCGAGGCGCACAGCACGGCCTTCTGGCCGCGGTACTTCGCGTCGGTCATCGCCATCGTCATGCCGCGGTCCTTGAAGGAACCGGTCGGGTTGGCACCCTCGACCTTGAGGTACACCTCGCACCCGGTCAGCTCGGACAGGTGCGTCGCGGGGACCAGCGGGGTACCGCCCTCGAACAGGGTGACCGGCTCCCAGTCGGCCGCACCGGCCAGCCGGTCGCGGTAGGCCGCGATCAGACCCGGCCAGCGCGAGTGCACGCCGAGCTGGGGGGCGATGCCAGTGGTGCTCATGATTCTTCGGTGCCTTCCAGTCTGAGAACGCTGGTCACGGAGGTGACGGAATCCATGTCCGCCAATGCCGCGACAGTATCGGCCAGCGAGGACTCCACCGCATGGTGGGTGACGACCACGAGCCGGGCGCCGTCGCCGTGCCCCTGCTGACGCACGGTGGAGATGCTCACCCCGTGCTGAGCGAAGGTGTCGGCCACCGCGGCGAGCACGCCGGGCCGGTCCGCCACCTGCAGGTTCACGTGGTAGCGGGTGGGGGTGTCCCCGATCGGCGCGATCGGCAGCTCAGCATAGACCGACTCGCCGGGAGCGCGGCCACCGTAGAACTTGTTGCGGGCGGCCATCACGAGGTCGCCGAGCACGGCCGAAGCGGTCGGCGCGCCACCGGCGCCCTGACCGTAGAACATCAGCCTACCGGCGTTGTCGGCCTCGACGACGACGGCGTTGAACGCACCGTTGACCGAGGCCAGCGGGTGCTTGCGCGGGATGAGCGCCGGGTACACCCGCACCGAGACGCGGTCCTTGCCGCCTTCGGCGGAGGTGGGCTCGCCCGGACCGGCCGCGACGCGCTCGCAGATGGCGAGCAGCTTCACGGTGCAGCCGACGGCGGAGGCGGTTTCCAGATCCTCGGCGGTGATCTTGGAGATACCCTCGCGATACACATCGGCCGCGGTCACGCGGGTGTGGAAGGCCAGCGAGGCCAGGATGGCGGCCTTGGCGGCGGCGTCGAAGCCCTCGACGTCGGCGGTGGGGTCGGCCTCGGCGTAGCCCAGCTCGGTCGCCTCGGCGAGCACGTCGTCGTAGGCGGCGCCGGTCTCGTCCATCGCGGAGAGGATGAAGTTGGTGGTGCCGTTGACGATGCCGACCACGCGGTTCACCCGGTCACCCGACAGCGACTGGATCAGCGGACGGACCACCGGAATCGCGCCGGCGACGGCGGCCTCGAAGTACAGGTCGGCGCGGCTGCGCTCGGCGGCGGCGGCCAGCTCACCGGTGTAGTCGGCCAGCAGCGCCTTGTTGGCGGTGACGACGGACTTGCCCCCGCTCAGGGCGGCGCCGATCAGCGCACGGGCGGGATCGATGCCGCCCATGACCTCGACCACCAGGTCGACATCGTCGCGGGCGACCAGCGCCTCGGCGTCGGTGGTGAGCAGTTCGGCGGGCAGGCCGCGGTCCTTGCTCAGGTCGCGTACGGCCACGCCGCGCAGCACCAGCGGCGCGCCGACGCGCGAGCGCAGGTCGTCGGCGTGGTCGCGCAGCACGCGGACGACCTCGGTACCCACTGTGCCCATGCCGAGCACGGCGACACCCAGCGGGCGCCCCGCGTCCCCGATCGAATCGCTCCGCGATGCGTTCATCATTCCACCTCCAGGCTGAGCAGGTCCGCCACCGTTTCCCGGCGCAGAATCAGTCGCGACGCACCGTCGCGCACCGCGACCACCGCGGGCCGGGTGAGCTGGTTGTAGCGGCTCGACATCGAGTAGCAGTACGCGCCGGTCGCCGCGACGGCGACCAGGTCACCGGGGCCCGCATCGGCAGGCATCCAGGTGTCACGAATGACGATATCGCCACTCTCGCAATGCTTTCCGACCACACGCGCGACGACCGCATGGGCGTCCGACGAGCGCGAGACCAGACGGCAATCGTAATCGGCCTGGTACAGCGCGGGACGGATATTGTCGCTCATGCCGCCGTCGACGCTGACGTAGCGACGACGCGCGCCACCGTCGAGCTCGACGTCCTTGATGGTGCCGACCTCGTAGAGCGTGACGGTGCCCGGCCCCGCGATGGCGCGGCCCGGCTCGACGGCGATGGTCGGCTCGGGCAGCCCGGCGCGGGCGGCCTCGGCGGCGACCAGACCGCGCAGGTTGGCGGCGAACTCGTCCAGCGGCGGCGGGTTGTCGCTCGGCAGGTACGAGATACCGAGGCCACCGCCCAGATCCAGGGTGGAGATCTGTGCGGTGCGCTCGATACCGAATTTGTCGATGGCCTCGCGGAGCAGGCCGAGCATGCGGCGCGCGGCGATCTCGAAGCCGTCGAGCTCGAAGATCTGCGAGCCGATGTGACTGTGCAGACCGACCAGGCGCAGGTTGTCGGCCTCGAAGACGCGGGCCAGCGCCTCCATGGCGTCGCCACCGGCGATCGAGAAACCGAACTTCTGGTCCTCGTGCGCGGTGGAGATGTACTCGTGGGTGTGCGCCTCGACACCGACGGTGACCCGGACCAGCACGTCCTGCACCACGCCCGCGGCACCGGCGACCGCTTCGAGCCGCTCGATCTCGTAGAGCGAGTCGACGACCACGTGGCCGACGCCCGCGGCGACCGCGGCCTCGAGCTCGGGCACCGACTTGTTGTTGCCGTGCAGCGCGATGCGCTCGGCCGGGAACCCGGCGTGCAGGGCGATGGCCAGCTCGCCACCGGAGCAGACGTCCAGCGACAGCCCCTCGTCGCGGATCCAGCGCGCGATCTCACCGCACAGGAACGCCTTGGACGCGTAGTGCACGCGGGCGTTGGGCCCGAAAGCGCGCACCATGTCGCGGCAGCGGGAGCGGAAATCGTCCTCGTCGACGACGAACAGCGGGGTGCCGTACTGCTGGGCCAGCTCGGTGATCGGCACCCCGGCCACCCGCACGACGCCGTCCTCGCCACGAGCGGCGTTGCGCGGCCACACGTTGGCGGGCAGGTCGATCATCTCGCGCGGATCGGTCGGGCGCTCGGGCAGGCTCGGGGCGTGCGGGATCTCTGCGTGCCGGGGACCGGCCGGGTGTGCACCACTCACAGTTGTGCGTCCTTCCTGAAAAGCTTGCCGGTGGTCACATGCGCTCCGGTGCGCTGACGCCGAGCAGGGCCAAACCGTTGGCCAGCACCTGACGGGTGGCCTTGACCAGTTCGAGCCGGGCGGCGTTGAGCGGGGTGACGGCGTCGTCACCCTTGGGCAGCACGCGCATGTCGTCGTCGGACTGGAAGGGGTGGTAGACACCGGCCAGTTCTTCGAGGTAGCGGGCGATGCGGTGCGGTTCGCGGGTCTCGGCGGCGGTGGCGACCACGCGCGGGAAATCACCGAGGGTGCGGATCAGGTCGCCTTCGCGCGCCGAGGTCATCAGCGCGAAATCCGGTGCGACGGTGGCGAACTCGGCGTACTTGGCGGCATTGCCGAGGATGCTGTTGGTCCGCGAGTGCGCGTACTGCACGTAGTAGACCGGGTTCTCGCTGCTCGCCTTGGTCCACAGGTCGAGATCGATGTCGATGCTCGAGTTCACCGAGGAGCGCACCAGCGAGTAGCGGGCCGCGTCGACGCCGATCTGCTCGACCAGGTCGTTGAGGGTCACCACGGTGCCGGCGCGCTTGCTCATCTTCACGGCCTGGCCGTCGCGGACCAGATTCACCATCTGCCCGATCAGCACCTCGACGGTGTCGGGGTTGTCGCCGAAGGCGGCCGCGGCGGCCTTCAACCGGCCGATGTAGCCGTGGTGGTCGGCGCCGAGCATGTAGATGGCCAGGTCGAAGCCACGCGCGCGCTTGTTCTGGAAGTAGGCGATGTCACCGGCGATGTAGGCGGCGTTGCCGTCGCTCTTGAGGACGACGCGGTCCTTGTCGTCGCCGTATTCGGTGGAGGCGATCCACCAGGCGCCGTCCTTCTCGTACAGGTTGCCGGAGTTCTTGAGCTCCTCGACGGCCCGCTCGACGGCGCCGGAGGCGAACAGTTCGCTCTCGTTGAAGTACACGTCGAAATCGGTGCCGAAGTCGTGCAGATCCTGCTTGATCTGGGCGAACATCTGCTGCACGCCCTCGCGCCGGAACAGTTCGTGCCGCTCGTCGGCGGGCAGGGTGAGCGCGTCGGGGTGCGCGGCGACGATGCTCGCGCTGATCTCCTGGATGTACTCGCCCGCGTAGCCGTCCTCGGGGGTCGGCTCGCCGAGCGCGGCCGCGACCAGCGACTTGGCGAAGCGGTCGATCTGGGCGCCGTGGTCGTTGAAGTAGTACTCCCTGGTCACGTCGGCGCCCTGCGCGGCCAGGATGCGGCCCAGCGCGTCACCGACGGAAGCCCAGCGGGTGCCACCGAGGTGCACGGGGCCGGTCGGGTTGGCGGAGACGAACTCGAGGTTGATCTTGGTGCCGGCCAGGGCGGCGCCGGTGCCGAACTTCTCGCCCGCGGCCAGGATCTGCGCGATGATCGCGCCCTGCGCCGAGGCGGCCAGGCGGATGTTGAGGAAGCCGGGACCCGCGACGTCGGCCACATCGATGCCGTCGGTCGCCGAGAGCGCCTCGGCCAGCCAGCCCGCGAGTTCGCGCGGATTGGTTCCCACGCGCTTGGCCACCTGCATCGCCACATTCGTGGCATAGTCGCCGTGTTCGGGGTTGCGCGGACGCTCCACTGTGACCTGCTCGGGCAGGACCGACGAGTCCAGTCCGCGTTCGACAAGCACCTTCGCGGCGGTGGTGCGAAGGAGATCTGCAAGGTCAGCTGGAGTCACGAGTCTCTATCCTATTGGCTGGGCGCCTCGCAACCACGACCGCCCGGTACGAACGTCCCGATCCACACGTCGAAAGAGCACAACGAGCGATGCCGAGCAGGACCAGCGCCACATCAGCCAAGGCCGTCCGGGCCGCGGGGAAGTCGTCTCCGTCCCGCAAACCCGGCAAGGGCAACCTTCCGCACAAGAAGCGCGACGTGCCCTGGGCCCTGCTGGGCGCCGGTGTCGCGATCGTCGCGCTGATCGGCCTGCTGGCCTACAGCCTGGTGCCCAAGTACCTGGACCAGGCCGCGATCCGGGAAGCCCAGACCGACCTCAAGGAATGGGTGCCGTCCAAGGAGAACCAGGACCCCTCGGCCAAGATCAGCGGCGTCGTCAAGCAGGAGTACCCGGCCGGTCTGCACGTGACCGCGGCCCAGCGCGTCGCCTATGACAAGGCGCCCGCCTACGGTGGCCCGCACGACGGCGCGTGGGCTAACTGCACCGGCACCGTCTACGCCAAGCCGATCCGGATGGAGAACGCGGTCCACTCGCTCGAGCACGGCGCGGTCTGGATCGCCTACAACCCGGACAAGGTCGACGCGGCGGGCGTGGAGAAGCTGTCGAACTACGTCAAGGGCCGCCAGTACTCGCTGATGTCGCCCTACCCGGGCCTCGACGCGCCGATCGCGCTGCAGTCGTGGGGTCACCAGCTCAAGCTCGATTCCGCCGACGACGCGCGGATCAAGCAGTTCATCTCCGCCCTGCGCGAGAACCCCTACGCCTACCCCGAGGTCGGCGCGAGTTGCTCGAACCCGATCTTCGACGCCAACAACCCGCCGCCGTTCGACCCGGCGCCCTACGGCCCCGAGGCCGTGCCGATGGACGGCAAGGGCCTGACCCAGGACCAGTCCGAGCTCGGCGCGGGTGCCGGTCTGCCCGGCGGCGCGGGTCTGCCCGGTCTGCCCGACGGCTTCCAGATGCCGGGCACCCAGCCCGCGGGCCAGTAGTGGGAACCGACAGCGCGGTCGACCCCGACCACACCGCGCCCGAGCCCGAGGACGCCGCGGCCGAGGCGGGCGCGCGTCGCCCGGCCGGGGCGATCCTGGTGCTCGGCGCGATCGGCCTGCTGCTGCTGGGCGCCGTCGCGGGCGTGCTGCTGCGGATGCCGCTGAACGAGGCCGATACTCCGGCGCCGGGCCCTGTCGACGTGGGGTTCAGCCAGGACATGTCGGCCCATCACGCGCAGGCCGTCGACATGGCGGGCGCGGCGCTGATCGGCTCGACCGACAACGACGTGCGCAGGCTCGCCTACGACATCCTCACCACCCAGCAGAACCAGATCGGCCGGATGCAGGGCTGGTTGCAGCTGTGGGGCGAGCCGAACCAGAACGTCGACGGCTACATGGGCTGGATGACCGACCACGGCGCGGGCGCGCACGGCCACGGTGCCGCGACGACCACCGGGCACGCGATGGCGGGCCCGATGACGTCGATGCCCGGCATGGCCAGCCAGGAGGAGATGACGACGCTGCGCCGCTCCACCGGCGCCGCGATGGACACCCTGTTCCTGCAGCTCATGTTGCGCCACCACCAGGGCGGTGTGCCGATGCTCGACTACGCCGCCGAGCACGCCGACACCACCGAGGTGCGCACCCTGGCCGCGCAGATGTCCAAGACCCAAGCGGGCGAGTCCCAGTTGATGGAGAGCATGCTGGCCGCCCGCGGCGCCAGCCCGCTCCCACTGAGCTGATCGACTGCCGGACCGGGTCAACCGCCCGGTCCGGCACCGTTTTTGGCGCACCGCACTCGATGCGATACGCTGTCGCTGCCCGATCGCCTCACCGCGACCGGCATCTATCCCGCCCTCGTAGCTCAGGGGATAGAGCGTCTGCCTCCGGAGCAGAAGGCCGCAGGTTCGAATCCTGCCGAGGGCACACACGAGAACGGCCCCCGACCAGCACACAAGCGGTCGGGGGCCTTTCTGGTCTGCATCCTCAGCTCGCTTCGATGTCACGAGTTGTCACAACCTCACCCAAAGTCCTCGGAGCAGGCGGTGAGCCAGCCCCGGGATACGCACCCCAACCCCGACCAGGGCCGACGCGGTCCAGTCAGCGGTCTACCGGCCCTTGCTCATCTCCGGTCGCGTCAAGCACCGCGATGCCGTTCTCATCGACTGAGGGATCTCCCGCATACGGGCCTAGCTGTGGGGGTGCGCAGCCACTGTCACCGGCACGCGCGTCCTCGGCGAACTCCTCCCAGGTGGACGGCTTCCCGTCCGCAATGAGCGGGTCAGCTTCCCAGTCTTGGCCGGAGTCGCGTTCGTGCACAGGAAGGGACTGTACGCCCGGGACTGAGTGTCACCACGCTGTCACAAGCAGGGCAGACAACCCCGGACCCCGCCGAACCGAACCAGCAGGTGACGGTACGCTGTCGACGTTCGCAGGACTCGCCTGGACGGGCCGGGGCTGCTTCCGGAGCAGAAGGCCGCAGGTTCGAATCCTGCCGAGGGCACATTTCGAGGCCCCGTCCGTTCGGTCGGGGCCTCGTTCGTTTGAGATCAGGTTGTTCACGCACGGTTCCACAGGTTTCGGGGCCTCGCCCCGATGACATAGGAGCGAGGCTTGACGAATCCGCCAGAAGGACAGCAACCGCCGTTCGGGCAGCAGCCGCCCGGGATGCCCTCGGGACCGCCCGGGTACCCGCACGCCGGGTTCGGGCCGGGACAGACGCCGCCCCCGGGGCCGCCCGGAGCGCCGGACGTGTTCCCGCCCCAGCAGCCGCCCAAGAAGAGGCGGACCGGGTTGTTCATCGCGCTGGGCGTGGTCGCGCTGGTGGTGATCGGCGCGCTGGTCACCGGGGTGGTGCTGACGCTCCAGGGGCGCACCCCGTTGTCCTCGGACGAGAAGAAGATCGAGGTCGCGATCCGCGATTTCTACGACACGCTCGACGCGGACGGGTTCATCGCCGCGGCGGAGCTGGCCTGCGAGGCCGACCGGGCCGAGATCGCCAACCTCTCGCCCGAGCAGCGGCAGCAGTTCGATTCGGCGACGGTCTCGGTGACCATCGACAACGTCGAGGACATCGTCATCACCGGTGACACCGCCAAGGCGACGGTGGTCGGCAAGCTGACACTCTCGGTCGCGGGCGAGGAGCCCGACACCGAGGACAGCACCGAAGAGCATCTGAAGAAGGAAGACGGCACCTGGAAGATCTGCTCGGCGCCGGCCACCAAGCACTGATCGAGCCCCCGGCGGCCCGTCCCGAACCCGGGGCGGGCCGCCGTTGCGTCCACGCACGTCAGGCGGGGTATCTTGCTTAGGTAAGCCTCATCATAGGATGGGGTACCTGTGTGGAAGGACGGCGATGACGTCGCGTAGTTGGAAACCCCTGGCCGGGCTGATGGCGATCGCGGTGGCGGCGCTCGGTGTGAGCGCCTGCTCGTCCTCCTCGGGCGACGCCGACGAGATCACCGTCTACAACGCCCAGCACGAGTCGCTCACCAAGGAGTGGGCCGCGGCGTTCACCAAGGAGACCGGGATCAAGGTCGTCCTGCGTCAGGGTGGCGACACCGCGCTGGGCAACCAGCTGGTCGCCGAGGGCGCCAACTCCCCCGCCGACGCCTTCCTCACCGAGAACTCCCCGGCCATGGCACTGGTCGAGAACGCGGGCCTGTTCGCCGACGTCGACAAGGCCACCCTCGACCAGGTCCCCGCCCAGTACCGCCCGTCGACCGGCAAGTGGACCGGTGTCGCGGCGCGTGCCACGGTCTTCGTCTACAACAAGGACAAGCTGCCGACCGCGGGCCTGCCCGCCTCGCTGCTCGACCTGGCGCAGCCGCAGTGGAAGGGCCGCTGGGGCGCGGGCACCTCCGGCGCCGACTTCCAGGCGATCGTCGCGGGCCTGCTCGCGCTGAAGGGCGAGGACGTGACCCGCTCCTGGCTGCAGGGCATGAAGGCCAACGCGACCTCGCTGCAGAACAACGTCGCGACCATGAAGGCGGTGAACTCGGGCAACCCCGAGGGCGGCGTGATTTACCACTACTACTGGTACCGCGATCAGGCCAACACCAAGGAAGGCAGCGCGAACACCGCGCTGCACTACTTCAAGAACCAGGACCCGGGCGCCTTCGTCAGCGTGTCCGGCGGCGGCGTGCTGAAGTCGAGCAAGAAGCAGGAGGCCGCGCAGAAGTTCCTGGCCTACATCACCGGCAAGCAGGGCCAGGAGATCCTGCGCGACGGCACGTCGATGGAGTACCCCGTGGCGAGCGATGTCGCCGCGAACCCCGCGCTGCCACCGCTGGCCGACCTGCAGGCGCCGGCGATCGATCCCAGCAAGCTCGATTCGAAGAAGGTCACCCAGCTGATGACCGAGGCGGGACTGCTGTAAGTGGCCCTGCGGACCGCATCGACGACAGCACCCCGGGTCGGCAGGCCCGGGGTGTTCGTCACGCTCGTCGCGCTGACATTGACGGCGGCGACCTTCATTCCCCTGGGCTACATCGTCTCGGTGCTGTTCGACACCGGCCTGCGTGAAGCCGCCGCGCTGGTGTTCCGGCCACGGGTCGGCGAGTTGCTCACCAATACCGTCGCGCTGGTGGTGTGGACGGTTCCGGTGTGTGTGGTGCTCGGGGTCGGGCTGGCCTGGCTGGTCGAGCGCACCGACGTGCCGGGCCGGGCGTGGTGGGGTCCGGTGCTGGTCGCGCCGCTGGCGGTGCCCGCGTTCGTCAACAGCTACGGCTGGGTGAGCGCGTTCCCGTCGATGTACGGGCTGTCGGCGGCGGTCATCGTGGCCACGATGTCGTACTTCCCGCTGGTGTATCTGCCGGTGGCCGCCACGCTGCGCCGCCTCGATCCGGCCGTCGAGGAGTCGGCGCGCGCCCTCGGCTCGGGGCCGTTGGAAGTGTTCTGGCGCATCGTGGTGCCGCAGTTGCGGCTGGCGATCCTGGGCGGCGCGCTGCTGATCGGTCTGCACCTGCTCGCCGAGTACGGCGCGTTTGTGATGCTGCGCTACGACACGTTCACCACCGCGATCTTCGAGCAGTACCAGAGCAGTTTCGCCGGACCCGCGGGCAGCATGCTGGCCGGTGTGCTCGTCCTGTGCTGTCTGACGCTGCTCGGCGGCGAGGCGCTGCTGCGCGGGAACGCACGCTACGCCAGGCTGGGCGCGGGCGCGCAGCGCGCGGCGCGGCCGATCGCCCTGGGCTGGTGGCGGATTCCGCTGTTCGGCGTGCTGGTCGCGGTGGTCGGTGGCGCGCTCGGCGTGCCGCTGTGGACGATCGGGCGCTGGTTGTGGCTGGGCGGCGCGGCGGTCTGGGACACCGCGGTGATCGGGCAGGCGCTGGGCCAGACGATCGGTCTGGCGGCGGCGGCCGCGCTGATCACCACCCTGTGCGCGTTCCCCGTCGCGTGGATCGCGGTGCGCTCGACCAGCAGGTTCGCCCGGGTGATCGAGGGCGCGAACTACATCACCAGCTCGCTGCCCGGCATCGTGATCGCGCTCGCGCTGGTGACGGTCACCATCCGCTGGACCCCGCCGCTCTATCAGACGGTGACGCTGGTCGTGATCGCCTACGCGCTGATGTTCCTGCCCCGCGCGCTGGTGAGCGTGCGGGCCGGGCTGGCACAGGTGCCGGTCGGACTGGAGGAGGTGTCGCGCTCGCTGGGCGAATCGGCCTCGGCCACGTTCTTCCGGGTGACCCTGCGGATGACCGCGCCCGCCGCCGCCTCGGCCGCGGCGCTGGTGTTCGTCGCCGTGTCCACCGAGCTCACCGCGACACTGTTGCTGGCGCCCAATGGAACTCGCACGTTGGCCATGCAGTTCTGGGGCCTGTCGGGCGAACTCGACTACGCCGGCGCCGCACCGTACGCGCTGATCATGATCGTCGCCGCGATCCCGGTGACCTATGTGCTGTTCACCCAGTCCAGAAAGGCGGCCGGGGTATGAGTCGGCTTCTCGTGCGCGCGGTGTCGAAGACCTTCGGCTCGACGCGGGTCCTCGACCACATCGATCTCGACGTCCCCGACGGCACCGCCGCGGCCGTCGTCGGCGCGTCGGGCTGCGGCAAGACGACGCTGCTCCGGGTGATCGCCGGCTTCGAGGCGCCCGAGACGGGCACCGTGCAGCTGGGCGCGGAAACCGTTGTGCGCCACGATGTCTGCCTGCCACCACAGCGCAGGCGGATCGGCTACGTCGCGCAGGACGGTGCGTTGTTCCCGCACCTGAGCGTCGCCGACAACATCGCCTACGGCCTGCACACCGGCTGGCGCGGGCTGGGCGATCGGCTGCGCCGTCACCGCGACCGCGACCGCGTCGTCGAGCTGCTGGCGATGGTGTCGCTGGATCCCGGTTACGCCGATCGCACGCCGCACCAGCTCTCCGGCGGCCAGCAGCAGCGGGTGGCGCTGGCCCGGGCACTGGCCCGCAAGCCCGATCTGATGCTGCTCGACGAGCCTTTCAGCGCCCTCGACACCGGCCTGCGCGCCACCACCCGCCAGGCGGTCGCCGACACCCTGCGCGCCGCGGGCATGACCAGCATCCTGGTCACCCACGATCAGGAGGAGGCGCTGAGCTTCGCCGAACAGGTGGCCGTCATGCGCGACGGCCGCTTCACCCAGGTGGGCCCGCCCGAGCAGGTCTATCACCATCCGGCCGACCTGTTCACCGCCCGCTTCCTCGGCGACTGCATTCTGCTCGACGCACTCTGCGAGGCCGACGTCGCCAAGTCCGCGCTCGGCGCGGTCCCGGTCCAGCGCGACGCCCCCACCGGCGAGACCACCCTGATGCTGCGGCCCGAACAACTCACCGCCGAGGTCGTCACCGCCGAGCACAGCGGGACGGTGACCGAGGTCGACTTCCGCGGTCCCGATGTCATCCTGACCATCGAGCTGGCCGAGGGCGCCGGGACCGTCACGGTCCGCCGCACCGGCATCGCGGCACCCGCGCGCGGCGATCGCGTGCGCCTGACCGTGCAGGGTTCCGGGACGGCCTACGAGAAATAGGCGCTCCACCCGTGCGGGTGAAACGCCTATTCCGACCAGAGCGAGCGGCGGGAATCGAACCCGCGTGAACGGCTTTGCAGACCGTTGCCTCAACCACTCAGCCACGCCCGCCTCGTCCTAGAGAGTGCCCGGTTCGGCCCACGTTGCCCAGGGTTGCGCTCGGCCTGAGCGAAATGCCGGTTCGCCGACTGGGCGGCAGCGACCTGGCCCTATGCGATGATCAATGCCATGTCTCGGCCACGACCGCTTCCGCATGACCCGATCGCCGAAGCGCACCGGCAATGGACCGGGCACGGCTGGGGCGCGGTGGCCGACGGAATGGCCGCGGTGACGTCGCTGGTGCGGGCCCAGCAGATCGTGATGGCCAGGGTCGACGAGGCGCTCAAACCGTCGGGGCTGACGTTCTCCCGCTACGAGCTGCTGCAATTGCTCAGCTTCAGCAAGACGGGCGCGCTGCCGATGGCCAAGGCCAGCGCGCGCCTGCAGGTGCATCCGACCAGCGTGACCAATACCGTGGACCGGCTCGAGGCGGCAGGCCTGGTGGTCCGGGTGCCGCATCCGAGCGACCGGCGCGCGACGCTGATCGAAATCACCGATGCGGGAAGGACATCGGTCGCCGAGGCGACCGCGGCACTGAACGCGCAGGTGTTCGCCGAGCCCGGCCTGCCGCCGGACCGGATCCGCGCCCTGCTGACCCTGCTCGCCGAATTCCGGCACGAGGCGGGCGACTACGAGGCTCCCGACACCGAAAACCTCGCATTCCACGCGACCTGGCAACCGACGGGCGAATCACCGCGCGACTCGCTTGGCAGCTAGCCGAAATTGGTCCACGATGTAGCGCATGGTGCTGGTCCTGGGGGTATCGGCGGGTGCGGGTGGTGCCCGCGCCGTGCTGACCCACTCCGATCAGCCGCACCTGCCACCGGTGGACCGGCTCCGGCTACCGCGCAGGGCGGGCGGCTCGGTCGACGAAGCGGTGTTGTCGGTGATCCGCCGGATGCGGGTCGCGGCACTGGCGCGCGGTGAGTGTGTCACCGCCACGGCGGTCACCTGCCGCAGTGAGTCGCACGCCGACGCGATCCGGGCGGCGGTCGGTAAGTCCGAGGTCGGCATCGTCGACGAGCCGCTGGCGCAGCTGCGCTATCTGCGCTTCACCGGCATGCTGCCCGACTCCGACTCGGTGATCCTCTACGACCTGGGCTGCTCGGGCCTGACTGTCACCCATGCCGATTGCCGCACCGACACGATCCTGGCGAGCAGGCGCAGCACGGTACTCAGCGGCGACGGCTACGACGCGCTGCTGCGCTGGCAGCTCGCGCGCGGCGGTGTGCTGGCCGACGCGCGCACCACCAGGGAGCATCGCGAGTCGCTGAGCCGGGCCAGGGTGGTGACGGCAACCGACGCCGATACCGGCGGCCGCGCCGTGGTGACCCGCAGCGATCTGGCCGAGCTGTGCGAGGCGGGTCTGCATCATTCGGCCTCGTTCGTGCGTCAGGTGGTCGAGGAGACGGGGATGCGGCCGGGTGCGCTGGTGCTGCTCGGCGGCTGTACCCGCAATCCGTCGCTGCGCGCCGATCTGGCCCACCGCATCGGGCTGCCGATCGTCTACGACCCCGAGCCGGATTACGTCTCGGCGCGCGGCGCGGTCCTGCTGGCCGCGCAGCGCCCCGCTCGCCTGCGGATGCCGCGGCTGCGGGCGGGCAGCGCGGTGGTCACCCGCGAGGCCCGGCCTCGACCCGGCCGGCGAAAACTCCTCGCCGCGATGGCGGTGACGGCCACGCTCGGCGGCACGGTCGCCGGACTGCTCGGCACCGACGACTCGTCGGGGCGGGGCCCCCC
>NZ_JBCGFB010000045.1:33279-43986 GCF_038752175.1 Nocardia sp. No.11
CGGCGCGGTCCCCCGAACCGGGAACCGCGCCGACCACTGCCCAGCTCACCGATGGTTCGCTGCGGCTGAGACAGAACTAGCTGTTGGTGAAGTTCGGTGTGCGCTTCTCGACGAAGGCGGCCATGCCTTCCTTCTGATCGTCGGTGGCGAACAGCGAGTGGAACACCCGTCGCTCGAACAGCACGCCCTCGGTGAGGGTGGTCTCGAAGGCCCGGTTGACCGCTTCCTTGGCGATCATCGCGACCGGCAGCGACATCGAGGCGATGGTCTGGGCGGTCTCGAGCGCGGCGTCGAGCAGCTGGTCGGCGGGCACGATCCGCGACACCAGCCCGGCTCGCTCGGCTTCCTCGACACCCAGGGTGCGGCCGGTCAGGATCAGATCCATGGCCTTGGCCTTGCCGACCGCGCGGGTCAGCCGCTGCGAGCCGCCGATGCCGGGGATCACGCCGAGCTTGATCTCGGGCTGACCGAACTTGGCGGTGTCGGCGGCGATCAGGATGTCGCACAGCATCGCCAGCTCACAGCCGCCACCGAGGGCGAAGCCCGCGACCGCGGCGATGGTCGGCTTGCGGAAGTTGGCCAGCCGGTCCCAGCCCGCGAAGGCGTTGGACGCGAACATGTCCATGTAGGACTTGTCCGCCATCTCCTTGATGTCGGCCCCGGCCGCGAAGGCCTTCTCCGATCCGGTGATCACGACGGCACCGATCGAGTCGTCGTTGTCGAGCTCGTCGAGCGCGGCGATGACATCCGCGAGGACCTGCGCGTTGAGCGCATTGAGTGCCTTGGGCCGGTTCAGCGTGATCCAGCCGACCCCGCCTTTGCCCTCGCCGCCGCCCTTGCGCTCCAGCAGAATCGTCTCGAAATCGGTCACCAGGCACCCTCTTGTTCTTCAGTGGTCACGGATGGTGCAGACGATACCGAGCCCGGCCGCCCACCGGCCACGCGGGCAAACCCGCAAGTAGGCGTGGCGCAGTGCCCGATATTCCGGATCCGCTGCGGCACAATCGGGGGCATGGGCACCGACCATTTCGCGCGGATCAGCCGCCTGCGCGCGCTGATCGAGCACGAGAACACCGGCGCGGACGAGCGGGCCACAGCCCAGCGCATGCTCGACCGGATTCTGCGGAAGACGCACGGCGACACCGTGTCCGCCGCGGCGCCGGATCGGGTGTACGGCGCCAGGCATCACCGGCCGGGCAGGCACGCGAGCACCGCGTCGATCGTCGAGTCGGTCCGCGACGACATCGCCTTCGCCCGCACGTTCGCCGTCGTCGGCGGTCCGGGCGAGCTCACGGTGCACAGCCCACTCGCGGCCGCGCCCGCCGAGCTCACGGTGGCGGTGAGCACGCCGTTCGCCGATCAGATCGTCGTCACCATCACCGACATCCCACCCGCGTGGGGCTGGGAGTCCGACGAGTTCGACCGCACCACCGCGACCGCGGACCTGCGCCGCCTGGCCGACGAACTCGCCGAGATCATCGACAGCTACAACCACAACGGTTCCGACGTGGGCCCGCGGTTCTTCCGCACGATCCGCGCGCAGGAGACCACGCTGATCCGCTGACTCAGTCCGGCTGTTTCGATCCGGCGAGCAGCACGACCACACCGACGGTCAGCACGACAGCGCCGATGGCCAGCACCACGCTCGCGGCGACCGGCCCGCCGTCGGTCCGCTCGGCCACCGTCTGCCCCACCGCGATCGCCACCGCCGCCGCGCCGCCGAGCACGAGAACGGGCTCGCGCCGCAGCGCGTACAGCAGCAGGCACGCCATCCCGACCAGCGCGGTCAGCGCGGGCCGCCACAGCGACTCCCCGGGCGTCACCGACTGCGCCCCGCTCACCAGGATCACGCCGCCGATCAGGTACCCGGCCCAGTCGGCGACGAACAGCCGGGCCCAGGCGAGCCCGACCCACACCGCGCCGAGCAGCATCAGCACCACGCCGGGCCAGGCGGAGCGGTAGTCGAGCACCGCCGAAGCCGTGGTCACCACGCTCGCGACGCCGAACCCGCCCATCGCGACCATGCCGAGCACGGTGGGCACCAGCAGATATCCGAGGATCGCGACGAGCAGTCCCGCGATCGCGGCCGCGATCTCGGCGTCGTCTCCGAAGGCCGTGACCACCGCGCCGCAGACCATGACCGCGGCCAGCACCAGCAGCACCGCCGCGAGCCTGCTGCGCCCCGCCGACGCGATCGGCACCCGTCGGAAGATCCCGTCGCACCCACCGGCCAGCAGCACCGCGCCGGTGACCGCGCACCCGGCCACTACCAGCAGCAATACCACCCGCCCGGTCTGCGCCACGTCCGACCAGGCCAGCCCGAGGAACAGCGCCACCCCGGCGGCCACCAGGCCCGCCCCGAGATAGGCGACGATCTCGGCGATCATCCGGCCCGCACTCGCCCGGCCCGCCCGCTCCTCGGCTTCCACGGCCCGCAATACCGCCCCGCGCTGGTCGCCGCTGATCACGCCCGCCGCCACCAGCCGCTCCAACGCCACGCCCACCCTGTGTTCGCGAACCATCCGTCGAGTATGTCGACCGGGGTGCGCGATTCGGCCGAATCCCGCGGGCCGCGTTTCGCGCCGGAGTGACGCAGTTCATACTACAATTAGTTGGACGTCCTAGTATTGGTCGTACTATCTGCTGCGGAGGCAGTCATGAGCGAGTCCAGCGCCCTGCATGTGCCGGTCCATCCCGTGCGATTCGTGACCTCGGCGGCCCTGTTCGACGGGCACGACGCGGCGATCAACATCATGCGGCGCATCCTGCAGGCCCAGGGCGCCGAAGTGATCCACCTCGGCCACAACCGATCGGTGCGCGAGATCGTCGACGCGGTGATCGAGGAGGACGTCCAAGGCGTCGCGGTCAGCTCGTACCAGGGCGGGCACATCGAGTTCTTCGAGTACCTCGCCACGGCCCTGCGCGAGGCGGGCGCGGGCGACGTGCGAATCTTCGGCGGGGGCGGCGGCGTGATCGTCGCCGAGGAGATCGAGCGGCTGGCGCGCGTCGGCGTGCGGATCTTCTCCCCGGAGGACGGCCAGCGCCTCGGTCTGCCCGGCATGATCAACGAGCTGGTCCGGGTGTGCGATGTCGACCGGGCCGCCACCCCGCCCGACCTCGATGCCCTCTACACCGGCGACCGGAATGCCCTGGCGCGCACCATCACCTGTCTGCAGCAGGGCGCGCTGTCCACGCCGGACCGGGCGGCGATCCTCGCGGCGGCGAGCAAGCGCCGGGTGCCGGTGCTCGGCATCACCGGCACCGGCGGCTCCGGAAAGTCCTCGCTCACCGACGAATTGGTGCGCAGGCTGCGGACCGACCAGCAGGACAAGCTGCGCATCGCGGTCCTCGCCGTTGACCCGACTCGGCGCCGGGCGGGCGGCGCACTGCTCGGCGACCGCATCCGGATGAACGCGCTCGACGGCGACCACGTGTATTTCCGTTCGCTGGCCACCCGCGGCAATCACGAACTGCCCGACGACATCGACACCATGATCGCCGCCTGCCGCGCCGCGGGCCACGACCTGGTGATCCTGGAGACCCCGGGCATCGGCCAGGGCGACGCGGGCATCGTCGACCACGTCGACGTGGCGCTGTATGTGATGACGCCCGAGTTCGGCGCCGCCTCCCAGCTAGAGAAGATCGACATGCTCGACTACGCCGACGTGGTCGCGATCAACAAGTACGAGCGCCGTGGCGCGGCCGACGCGGTCCGCGACGTGGCGCGCCAATTGATCCGCAACCGGGCCGAATTCGGCGCGCAGCCGGCTGATATGCCGGTCTTCGGCACCAGCGCGGCCACCTTCGACGACGACGGCGTCACCGCCCTCTATCAGCACCTGACCGGGCTGCTCGCCGAACACGGACTCCCGCTCGAGCAAGGCGCGCTCCCCCGCGTCGACACCAAGGTCTCCACCCGGTTCGCCCAGCTCGTGCCGCCGGCACGGGTCCGCTACCTGGCCGAGATCGCCGAGACCGTGCGCGACTACCACGCGGACACCGTCCGGGACGTGGCCGCGGCCCAGCGCATTCAGCGCCTGCGGCTGGTGCACGACGAACTGCCCGACGACGCCGCC
The DNA here is from genome assembly GCF_038752175.1 of Nocardia sp. No.11. Lineage (NCBI taxonomy): Bacteria > Bacillati > Actinomycetota > Actinomycetes > Mycobacteriales > Nocardiaceae > Nocardia > Nocardia sp. No.11. Next base: position 37,356 of record NZ_JBCGFB010000045.1, read on the forward strand.
GTCGCCGACCTGCTGACAGCCGCGCGCAGCGACCTCTCCCCCGCGTCGGCCGCGCTGCTGGCCGAATGGCCCGCCGTCACCGCGAGTTACGCGGGCGAGGAGCAGATCGTGCGGGTCCGCGATCGCGAGATCCGCACCCCGCTGCGGCGCGAGTCACTGTCCGGCTCGAGCATCCCCCGCGTCGCCCTGCCCCGCTACACCGACGACGGCGAACTGCTGCGTTTCCTGCGTGCGGAACATCTGCCCGGCCGATTCCCCTTCACCGCAGGGGTTTTCCCGTTCAAGCGCGACAACGAGGACCCGGCCAGGATGTTCGCCGGCGAGGGCGATCCGGCGCGCACGAACCGGCGGTTCAAGGTCCTCAGCGCCCACGCCGAGGCGACCCGGCTGTCCACCGCGTTCGACTCGGTCACCCTCTACGGCCACGATCCGGCCGAGCGCCCCGATATCTACGGCAAGGTCGGCACCTCGGGAGTCTCGGTGGCCACCGTCGAGGACATGCGCACGCTGTTCGACGGTTTCGACCTGTGCGCACCGACGACCTCGGTGTCGATGACCATCAACGGACCGGCCCCGACCATCCTCGCGTTCTTCCTCAATACCGCGATCGACCAGGCGCTGGACCGCTTCACCGAGGCCGAGGGCAGGCCGCCGACCCCGGACGAAGCCGCCGAGGTCAGGGCGCGCACGCTCGCGACCGTGCGCGGCACCGTGCAGGCCGACATCCTCAAGGAGGACCAGGGGCAGAACACCTGCCTGTTCTCCACCGAGTTCAGTCTGCGGATGATGGCCGACGTGCAGGAATGGTTCGTGCGCAACGACGTCCGCAATTTCTATTCGGTGTCGATCTCCGGGTATCACATCGCCGAAGCGGGCGCGAACCCGATCAGCCAGCTCGCCTTCACGTTGGCCAACGGATTCACCTACGTGGAGACCTATCTCGCCCGTGGACTGGCGATCGACGACTTCGCGCCGAATCTGTCGTTCTTCTTCTCCAACGGCATGGACCCCGAATACACCGTGATCGGCCGGGTCGCCCGGCGGATCTGGGCGGTCGCGATGCGCGACCGCTACGGCGCGGGCGAACGCGCGCAGAAGCTGAAGTATCACGTGCAGACCTCGGGCCGTTCGCTGCACGCACAGGAAATGCAGTTCAACGACATCCGCACCACCCTGCAGGCGCTGATCGCGGTCTACGACAATTGCAACAGCCTGCACACCAATGCCTTCGACGAGGCGGTGACCACGCCCACCGAGGATTCGGTGCGGCGCGCGCTGGCCATCCAGCTCATCATCGCCAAGGAATGGGGGCTGGCGGTCAACGAGAATCCGCTGCAGGGCAGTTTCGTCATCGACGAGCTCACCGACCTGGTCGAGGAGGCGGTCCTGCTGGAATTCGAGCGCATCAGCGAACGCGGCGGCGTGCTCGGCGCGATGGAGACCGGCTACCAGCGCGGACGCATCCAGGACGAGTCGATGCGCTACGAACAGCGCAAACACGACGGTTCCCTGCCGATCGTCGGAGTGAACACCTTCCGCGGTCACGGCGACGACGCCGCGCACGGCCCGCTGGAATTGGCCCGCGGCACCGAGCGGGAGCGCCGCTCCCAGCTGGACCGGTTGCGCACGTTCGTCGAGGAGAATGCCGAACAGTCCCATCGCGCGCTGGCGCGATTGGCCGAGGTCGCCCATACCGACGGCAATATCTTCGAGGTGTTGATGGACGCGGCGCGGGTGTGCACCCTACAGCAAGTCACCGATACGTTCTTCGCTGTCGGTGGTCAGTATCGACGGACCGTCTGAAGCGATCGCCGCGAGCACGAATCCAGCCACACCCGGCACCCGCGTGTGACAATTGCCGCCAGCACACTGCCAGCGGCGGCGATGGGACGTACAGCAATGGACCTGACCGACCTCGACATCATCGATGCGCACATCCATCAGTGGGACCCGCGCACGACCCCGCGCGAATTCAGCAAGCTCGCCACCCTGCTGCGCTATCTGCCGCTGTCGATCGATATCGCGGCGAAGCTGGCGCCCCGCCGTGACCGGGAATTCGTCGGCGATCCCACCGCCTATACCGGCCCCTATCTGCCCGCCGATTACCGCACCGACCTGGGGACGACGGCGGTGCGCGGCATCGGGCACTGCGAAGTGGAATGGACCGGCTGGAAGCCCGACGAGACAAGGTGGGTGGCCAGCCTGCCGTTCGGCGTCGACACCCCGCCGCTGAGCCTCATCGTGGGGGCGGCCGATCCGGCCGCCGCGGACTTCGGCGCGGTGCTCGACGCGCATCAGTCGGCCTCGCCGCTGCTGCGCGGCATCAGGACCATGGTCGCCCACCACCCCGACCCGGCCGTGAAGTCGTTCGCGGCGCACGACGGCCACCTGACCGCCCCCGCCTTCCTGAACGGCTTCGGCCTGCTCGCCGAGCGCGGCCTGTCCTTCGACGCCTGGGTCTATTCGGGACAGCTGGCCGAGGTGACGGCGCTGGCCGAGCGATTCCCCGAGGTCACCATCGTGCTCGACCACCTGGGCACGCCCGCGGGCATCTTCGGGCCGGTCGGCAAGGACACCGGGCACACCGCCGCCCAGCGCGGCGCCCTGTTCGACCGCTGGCGCGACGACCTCACCGATCTGGCCGCCCAGCCGAATGTGGTGGCCAAGGTCAGCGGCCTGATGATGCCGGTCCTCGGGCACCCGGTGCCGCCGCGCGGGGTCCCGACACCGGTGCCCACCCTGATCGACCGGGTGCGACCGCTGCTCACCCACGCGCTGACGGCCTTCGGCGCCGACCGGCTGATCTGGGGCTCCAACTTCCCGGTCGACAAGCCGATCACCAGCATCACCGGCGCGGTCGAGACCGTGGCGAGCGTGCTCACCGACGCCGGGGCGAGCACCGAGGACCTGCGGAAGGTGTTCGGCGGCAATGCCGTCCGGATCTACCGCATCGACACGACAGCGCAGCGGTGACCGCGGTGTCGGTGGCCCGGTTTAGCATCGCCGCATGAAAGCAACCGGCACGTTCGAAGTCACCGCGTTCGACCCCACCGACCTGCAGCCCCAGCCGCCCATCGGCACCGGGCTCCCGGTCGGCGTCACGCTCATGACGAAGGTCTACGCCGGCGAGATCACCGGCACCTCGGCGACCCTGTTCACCGCGGCGTTCGACATGTCCACCGGCGCGGGCACCTACATCGCCATGGAGTCCTTCGAGGGCACCCTGGCGGGCAAATCCGGCGCGTTCAACTTCGTCCACTCCGCCACCACCGGCGGCACCGATCGCACCGACGAGTTCTTCCACATCGTCCCCGCCAGTGGCACCGGCGAACTCACCGGCATCACCGGCACCGGCGCCCTCTACGTCGATTCCACCGGCGGCCACCACATCTGGTTCGACTACGACCTGCCCTGACTCAGCTGTCGAATTCCTGGTACAGGGAACGTAATTCGCGCAGGCCGGTCGCCGCGGTCTGTTCGTCTTCGGTGGACATGCGCAGGGCGCGGCGGAGGGGGACCGGGTCCAGGTCCTCGATGACGGCGCGGAATTCGATGCGGGGCAGTTCGGGGAGGTCGAGGTCGTCGCCGTAGGGGTCGGCGGATTCGGTGGTGCGGGTGGACTTCTCGACGCCGCCGATGAGGGTGTCCAGGTCGAGGCCGCGCAGGGTGAGGATTTCGCTGGGCTGCTCGTCGAGGCGTTCGGCGAGCAGGTAGCAGACCGCGGCGACGTGTTTGCACGGCCAGCCCATGTCCGGGCAGCTGCAGGAGAAGTCGAGTTCGGACGCCGTGGTGGGCAGCAGGTGCGGGCCCAACGCGGGCGGCAGTGCGCCGGAGGCGATCTCGGCGAGCATGCCGGGTGCCTCCCTGATCTCGGCGAGCAGCAGCTCGATTTCTTCCGCACGCAACGGCCGCATCGCCAGCACCGAGGTGAACGGGCTGGGCTGGCTGCCCTGCACCTCGGCGGTGACGGCACCGCGCTCGATCCGGTAGTTCACCACCTGGCCGACCCTGGCGTAGGTGCGCCCGCGCGAGAGCCTGCCCGCGTCGGCGACCTTCTCCACCGCCTCCAGCAGGGACCGGCCCCACCAGGTCCGGCCGAACCCGCCGCGCGCCTGGGCGCCGCCGGTGACCGGTCGGCGCGGTCCGAACTGACTGAAATCGGCCACTAGTCGCCCACCGCCTCGGCACCGAGGGTGAACAGGTCGCGCAGTTCGTCGGTGCTCAGTTCGGTGATCCAGTTCTCCCCCGCGCCGACGGCCAGGTCGGCCAATTGCTTCTTCCCGCTGATCATCTCGTCGATGCGCTCCTCGATGGTGTCGACGCAGACCAGCTTGCGGACCTGCACCGCGCGCTGCTGACCGATCCGGAACGCGCGGTCGGTGGCCTGGTTCTCCACCGCCGGGTTCCACCAGCGGTCCAGGTGGATCACGTGATTGGCGGCGGTGAGGTTGAGCCCGGTGCCGCCCGCCTTGAGCGAGAGCAGCATCAGCGGCGGCCCGTTCTCCCGCTGGAACCCGGTCACCATCTCGTCGCGTCCCTTCTTGGACACTCCGCCGTGCAGGAACGGGATGGGGGTACCGAAGCGCTCGGTGAGGAACGGCAGCACCAGGTCGCCGAATTCCCGGAACTGGGTGAACAGCAGGGCCTTCTCACCGTCGGCGACGACCGCGTCGAGCACGTCCTCGACCAGGGCGAGCTTGCCGGAGCGGTGACTGCCGCGACGCAGGATCGGCGAACCGTCGCCGAGGTAGTGCGCGGGATGATTGCAGACCTGCTTGAGTCTGGTCAGCGCGCCGAGCACCGCGCCCTTGCGGGCCATACCCTTCGCGTCCTTCAACTTGGCCAGCATGTCGTCGACCACCGCCTGATAGAGCGCGGCCTGTTCGACGGTGAGGTTGGCCCGCACCGTCATCTCCAGCTTCTCCGGCAGATCGCTGATGACCGCCGGATCGGTCTTGAGCCTGCGCAGCACGAACGGGTCGGTGATCAGGCGCAGCCGCTCGACGGCCTGCTGATCGCGTTCGCGTTCGATCGGCACGGCGAACCTGGCCCGGAACGACTGCGGGCTGCCCAGCAGTTTCGGCATGGCGAAGTCGAACAGCGCGCGCAGTTCCTCGAGGCGGTTCTCCACGGGGGTTCCGGTGAGCGCCAGCCGATGTCGTGCCGTGAGCGCGCGCGCCGCGCGCGACTGGCGGGTGGCGGCGTTCTTGATGTGCTGGGCCTCGTCGAGCACGATCCGCTCCCACCGCTGCTCGCCGAGCAGGGTCGCGTCGCGGGCCAGCAGGGCGTAGGTGGTCACCACCAGATCAGCGTCGGCCACGGCGGCAGCGAATTCCGGGCCGGTGAGCCGCGCAGGGCCGTGGTGGACGAGCACTCGCAGATCGGGGGTGAACCGTTGCGCTTCCCGCTGCCAGTTGCCGACCACCGACATCGGGCACACCAGCAGGGTGGGGCCGACCCGATCTCCCGGGTCGGCCCGTCCGGTGCCGACCGCGGCCGATTCGCGCTCGTGCGCGAGCAGAGCCAGCACCTGCACCGTCTTGCCCAGGCCCATGTCGTCGGCCAGGATCGCACCGCAGTTGAGCCTGCTCATCGTGGCCAGCCAGCTCAGCCCGCGCTCCTGGTAGGGCCGGAGCTCGGCCTTGAGGCCGACCGGCACCGGGACCGGCTCGGGTTCGCCTTCCCCGGCGAACAATTCGGCCGCCCAGCCGACGGCGGTGACCTCGGTGACCGGCACATCGTCGACGCGTTCGGCGGCCAGTTCGCCGATCATGTCGGCCAGGGTGATCGGTGTGTCGTCGGCGTGCAGGGCCACATAGCGGGCGGCCGCGGCCAGCGCCCGATGGTCGGCCTGCACCCATTCCCCGCGCAGCTGCACGAGATCGGACTTGCTGCGGATCAGCCGCTCCATCTCGGCCTTGGTCAGCACCAGGTCGCCGAGCGCCAGTTCCCACCGGTAGGACAGCAATCCGCTCAGCCCGACCGTGGTCTCGGCGGCGGCCGGACTGCTCACCCGCAGCCGCATGCTCGGCTCGGCGATGTTCCAGGCGCGCGGCAGCAGCAGGCGGATACCGGCTTCCTGCAGAGCGTGCGCACCGTGCGCGACCAGGTCGGCGACGACCGCGGTGGGCAGCAGCAGGTCGAGTCCGCGCGGGTCGGTGGGCAGGTCGCGCAGGCGCGGATACGCCTTGCGTGCGTGCCCGAGTTTCTCCGCGGCGGTCCGGGCCAGGACCGGGTCATCGTCGAGGACAACGGGTTTGGGCGCGTCGTCGACCGGGCGCAGGCACACCTGCAAGCGCCACAGCGCCACCGATTCGTCGACGGCGCCGAACTCACCGTCGGGTTCGCACAGGCGCAGCACGAGTTCCGGCTCGTCGGCGGCGTAGCCGGCCCGCCACTGCCCCAGGGTCTCGGCCAGCCGGTAGGAGCCCGCCTCGAGCGGGGTGTCGCCGACCAGCGCCCGCAGCATCGGGTGGGTCATGGTGCGGTGGGCGAGGTACTCGCGCGCGATCGGGTCGGTGAGCTCGGTGACGAGGTCGTCCAGCACAGCCGACGGCGACCCGGCCACGCGCAGCGCGGCGGGCATCGCGGCGGCCAGCTCGGCCAGCCACGCCCGCTGCCGCTGCCCGCC
>NZ_JBCGFB010000046.1:0-43893 GCF_038752175.1 Nocardia sp. No.11
CGCGGTTTCGGGGCGCGGCGCCGCGGGCGCGGACTCCGACGGCGCGGCGCCCAACGCGGCGCTGCGGACCGCCTTCGTCGACGTGCTCGGCCCGTCACCGTCGGAGGTCCTGCGCGACCTCGACGGTCCGGCCGTCGTCGTGCCCGCCTTCCTCGCCTCGGGCTACCACGTCTACCAGGACGTGCCGCGCGAAGTCGCCGAGAGCGGACACGCCGAGGTCGCGGTCACCGCGGCCATGGGCCCCGATCCGGCGCTCACCAGGATCATGGCGGTGCGGCTGCGGGCCGCCGGCTGGCGTCCCGGTGACGCGGTGGTCTTCGCCGCCGCGGGATCTTCGGACGCGCGAGCCCGCCAGGACGTCCGCCGGGCGGCGGGCATGCTGGCCGAACAACTCGGCGTGCCGGTGCGGATCGCCTACGTCGCGACCGGGGCGCCGCGGGTGCCCGAGGTCGTCGCCGAACTGCGGGAAGCGGGTGCGGGGCGGGTCTTCGTCGCCTCCTATCTGCTGGCCCACGGCCTGTTCCACCAGCGCCTGCACGACGCGGGCGCCGACGGGGTGGCCGAGCCGATCGGTGTCCATCCCGCGGTGGTCCGCCTGATCGCGGACCGATACCGCACGGCCGCACGGGAACTCGTCCGCGCCCGGGTGCGCTGACCGAGTTGTCCGCGTCCGCGCCGAGGTCCGCCGCCGCTGTGCGCGACGGCCTCGCGCGGGTGCGCGGACCTCGTCGGACGCGCGTCGCCGCTGCCCGGTGAGTACGGGCTCCGGCGGCTAGAGTTGGGCCCGACTTCACAGCGAGGGGGCACCGTGCAGGATTCGTCGGCGGACCACGAGGATCCGCGACCGCACCAGGACGAGCTGACGTCGTATCCCGACGCGATTCCGCAGGCACCGGCCAACCAGAGCGCGGCGGTGCCACCGTCCCCGAGTGGCGTCGGGGGGCCCACGCCGTATCCGCCCCCGGTGGTACCCCCGAGTTCCGGGGCACCGTACCCGCCCCCGCCGAATGCGGCGAGCGCTCCCTCCCCGAATCCGGCTGCGCACCAGCCATATCCACACGCCACGGGTCACCCGGGCGGGCCCTACCCGCAGGCCGGGCCCGGCGCCGGCCCCGCGATCTATCCGTCGGCGGTGCCGGGCGGGCAGTCGCCCTATCCGCCGGCGACCCCCTTTCCAACGGCAGCGCCGGTCGACGCGGGCCCGAAAGTGGTTCCGCAGAATGTGCAGATCGCGTTCTACGTGATGCTGGCCGGCGCGGTGGTCACCCTCCTCAGTGCCGCCTACCTGCTGACCACGATCGACCGGATCCGCTCGGACGCGCTCGACGCCTCGGGCGGGGTCTTCCGCGGCGACGACCTCGACGTCGTCGTGTACGCGGGGCTCGCGGGCGGGATCCTGGTCTCGCTGGTGACGGCGGGGCTGTGGGTGTGGATGGCCTTCGCCTGCCGCGCGGGCAAGAACTGGGCCCGTATCACCGGCACGGTGTTCTTCGGCCTCAATGTGTTGTCCTCGGCTGTCAGCGTGATCAGCGTGTTCGCCACCGGATCCCGGACCGACCTGCAATCGATGGCCTTCACCGTGGTGACCGTGATCATCGGCCTCGCCGCGGTGATCCTGCTCTGGAACCCCCGCTCCGCCGCCTTCTTCGCCCCGGCCCCACCGCCGGGATACCAGCCCTACCCGCCTACCGGGCCCTGGTGAAGTTCGCCCGGTAGGTGCTCGGGGGGACGCCGAGCTGGCGGATCATGTGCTGCCGCAACGATTCCGCCGACCCGATCCCGCTGTGCCTGGCCACCTGCTCGATCGGCAGCGACGTCGATTCCAGCAGCTCCCTGGCCCGGTGCAGGCGCTGGTGCACCAGCCATTTCTGCGGGCTGAGCCCGGTCTCCTCGTGGAAGCGCCGGGTCAGCGTGCGCACACTCGTGGTGGCGTGCTCGGCGAGTTCGCGCAGCGACAGGGGAGTGTCGAGCCGGGTCAGGGCCCAGGCACGGGTGGCCGAGAGCGAGAGGTCGTCGTCGGGCGGCAGCGCGGTGTCGACGAACTGGGCCTGCCCGCCGGGACGCACCGGCGTCACCACGGCGGCCCGAGCCGCCTCGTTGGCGACGGTGGCGCCGTAGTCCTGGCGAATCAGGTGCAGGCACAGGTCGATTCCCGCGGCGGCGCCTGCCGAGGTGGTGACCGGGCCGTCCGCGACGAACAGCGCGTCGGTGCGCACCCGGACGCCCGGATGCGCGTCCGCCAGTTCGTCGGCCAGCGCCCAGTGCGTGGTGGCGGTCCGCCCGTCGAGCAGTCCGGCCTGGGCCAGGACGAAAGCGCCGCTACAGATCGAGGTGACCAGGGTGCCCCGGTCGACGGCGGCGCGCAGCGCGGCCAGGATGGCCGGTTCGGCGTCGGTCCGGGCGCCGGTGCTGGGCACGATCACGGTGTCGGCCGACTCGAGGACGTCGAGCCCGTGCGGGATCACCACGTCGAACCCACCCGAGTTCGCGAGCACCACACCGGGTTCGGCGGTGCACACCAGCACGCGATAGCCGGGCGCGCCGTCGATCGTCACCGATTCCATCAGCGATCCCGGCATGGCCAGATCGAACGACTTCACCGGGGGAACCGCGACGACGGCGACAGTCTTCATGGCCTGATCCTTGGGATAGCTGGCATTCCGGCCACTAGTCTAGCCCGCTCCCGCCCGGCATCGTTGACAGTGCACCCGGCGAACAGCGCCGAATCGCCTGAAATACATTGCTGGAAAAGAGAATTCACATGACCAAGTATGTCGTGATCGGTCGCGGGGCGACCGCGTCCGCCACAGCACTGCGCCTCGCCGAGTCCGGCGACCGCGTGACGATGATCAGCCGCAGCGGCCTCGGTCCCGACCACCCCGGCATCGACCGCGTCGCCCTCGACGCCACCGACACCACCGCGCTGATCGCGCAGGCCACCGGTGCCGAGACCGTGTTCAACCTCGCCATGCCCGCGTATCACACGTGGCCGGAAACCGTTCCGCCCCTGTTCGGTTCGATCAGGTCCGCCGCCGAGGCCACCGGCGCGAACCTGGTGATGATGGGCAATCTCTACGGCTACGGACCCGTCGACGGCATCGTCGACGAGGCGACCCCGCTGGCCGCCACCGGCAGCAAGGGCGAGGTCAGAGCCAGGATGTGGACCGAGGCGCTGGCCGCGCACGAGGCGGGCAGGCTGCGGGTCACCGAGGTGCGGGCAGGCCAGTTCCTCGGCGCGGGCGCGGTCTCGGTCTTCTCCCTGCTGGTGCAGCCCGCGGTGCTCGCGGGCGCACCGGCGAAGGTGCCGCAGGCGCTGGACCTGACGCATTCGTTCACCGCGATCGACGACGCCGCGGCGGCGCTGGTCGCCGTCGCCCGCGACGATCGCGCGTGGGGTCGTGCCTGGCACGCGCCGATGATCACCACCACCGTGCGCACGGTCGCGGGCCGGCTGGCGGCATTGGCCGGTGCGCCCGAGCCCGACCTCGCTGTGCTGGCGGACGCCGAGATCGCCGAACTGGCGCAGGGTGATCCGTTCTGGGGCGAACTCTTCGAGACCGCGCACATGTCGCACCGGGAGTTCGTTGCCGACGATTCCGCACTGCGCACCACCTTCGGCGTCACCGCCTCCGCGCTCGGCGAGGTGCTGCGCGCGGTCCTGCCCGAGGGTGCGACAGCGGGGATGCTCTAGGTTTGCCGACGCCGTGCGCGACGGCGGACACGAGCCCGTCAATGCCGGATATCGGCCGTTCGGTAGGGCATGCTCGGGGTATGCGTCGGCTCCTGTGCGGTGTGCTCGTGCTGCTCGGCTGTGGGTTCGTGATCGCGCCGCGCGCGGTGGCGGAGGCGGGGATCATCGACGTCCGGCCGCTCGGTGGCAGGCAATACGAAGTGGTCGTGTATTCGGCGGCGATGAACCGCCCGATCACGCTGTGGCTGTCGCATCCCGGCGCGGGAGCGCCCGCCCTGTATCTGTTGAACGCGGTCGACGGCGGGGAGAGCGGCGGGCCCTGGATGCGCCGCACCGACGTGGTGGACTTCTTCGCCGACAAGCCGGTCAATGTGGTGGTCCCGATCGGCGGCCGGGCCAGCATGTACACCGACTGGCAGCGCGACGACGCGATCCTGGGCCGCAACAAGTGGACGACCTTCCTCACCGGCGAACTCCCACCGCTGCTCGATCAGCGCTTCGGCATGACCGGCGCCAACGCGGTCGCCGGGCTGTCGATGTCGGCCACCTCGGCGCTGAACCTGGCCATCGCCGCGCCCGGCCTCTACCGCGCGGTCGGCGCGTTCAGCGGGTGCACTCAGACCGCGAACCCCTTGGCGCAGGCGCTGGTTCGCGCCCAGCTGGCGACCTTCGCCGCGGACGCCACCAACATGTGGGGCGGCCCGATCGACCCGGCCTGGATCGGCAACGACCCGGTCGTGCAGGCCGAACGCCTGCGCGGCACCGCGATCTACCTGTCCGCCGGCAACGGCATCCCGGGTCAGCACGAGGCGATCAACGATCCGAGCATCGCGGGCAATCTCGGCGTGCTGGTCGACCGGCTGCTGGTCGGCGGCACGATGGAGGCCGTCGCGGGCAGCTGCACCGGCCCGATGGCGGCCCGGCTGGCCCAGCTCGGTATCCCCGCCGACGTGCGTTTCCGGACCGCGGGCACCCACGCCTGGCCGTATTGGCAGGACGACGTGCACGATTCGTGGCCGATGTTCGCCGCCGCCCTCGGCCTCTGAAAACTGTCGGTGCCCCGGCGCACACTGGGTCCATGGCCTATGACGAGGAACTCGCCGAGCGCATCCGGGAGATCGTCTACCCCGGACCGGATCTGGTCGAGCAACCGATGTTCGGTGGACTCGCGTTCCTGGTCGGCGGCAATATGGCCGTCGCCGCCAGCGGCAAGGGCGGGCTGCTGGTGCGGGTCGACCGGGCCGAGGGGGAGTCGCTCGTCGACGGGCTGTCGGTGTCGCCGATGGTGATGGGCGGGCGGGAGATGGTGGGCTGGCTGCGGGTCGACACCGCCGCCGTCGCCGACGACGCGGTGTTGCGCGAGTGGGTCGAGCGCGGCGTGAACTACGCCAGAACCCTCCCGCGAAAAAAGTAGAGAGAACTTCGATGGATGTGTCGAGACCGCGTGCTCGGCTCCGACCAGTGGGTGACAGCAAGCCTGCGCATCACCCTCCCGAAGGAGCACATCATGTCCGTCAACACCTTCCTCTGGTTCGATACCGACGCCGAAGCGGCCGGTGAGCTCTACGCCGCGACGGTGCCGAATTCGCGCGTCGTCGAGGTCACCCGGCAGGCCGACGGCTCGGCCTTCATCGTCACCCTCGATCTCGACGGTCAGGCCGTCACGCTGATGAACGGCGGACCGGCGCATCCGCACACCGACGCCGCCTCGCTGCAGGTCGTCGTGGACACCCAGGACGAGGTCGACCGGCTGTGGGACACCCTGTCCGAGGGCGGCGAGCCCGGCCCGTGTGGCTGGCTGAAAGACCGGTTCGGGCTGTCCTGGCAGGTCGTGCCTTCGGTGCTGCCGAAGCTGATGAGCGGCGACACCGACCGGGTCATCGCGGTCGGCACCGCGCTGCGGTCGATGTCCAAGCTCGACATCGCCGCTCTGCAACAGGCCTATGACCAGGCCTGAGGCCCGATACGTCGACGGCCGCCGCGGATCGGTAGTCCGCGGCGGCCGTCGAGGCGTGTCGGGTCGGGTCAGCCCGCCGAGCCGGTCAGCAGACCGCCCAGGTCGGCCGAGCCGGTGCCGGTGCCGCCGCCGGGCGTCGTCGGCTTCGTGGTGACCTCGACGGTGNGCCGAGCCGGTCAGCAGACCGCCCAGGTCGGCCGAGCCGGTGCCGGTGCCGCCGCCGGGCGTCGTCGGCTTCGTGGTGACCTCGACGGTGACGGTCTTGGAGCTGATCAGTTCCTGCACGGCCTTGATCTCGTGCGAACCGGGGGTCGTCGGGGTCCAGGTGATGGTGGCCTTGCCGTCGGAGACCGAGACCGGCTCGCCGATCTGGGTGCCGTTGTCGGTGAAGGTCACCTTGAACAGGAACGACGTCGCGGTGACATCGGCGGTGACGGTGTAGGCCGTGCCGACGTAGTGGGTGCTGCCGCTGACGGTGACACCCTGGACGAGTGCCGAGGCCTGCGGCGCCACCAGGACGCCTGCCGCGGCGACCGCGGTGAAAGCTGTGAGTCCGAAGCCGGCCCGCCGAGCCTGGTTGGTCTGCATGGTTGTTCTCCTGTATCGCGCTGTCCCACCGCTGTGGGTGTGGCGACACTATCGACCCGGTCGCCGCGCTGTCCGGGAAACAGAAAAACGACTGTTTAAAATTGTCGCGACCGCTTCGTCACAGGTGACGCCGGAATCATCCCGTGCGGATGAGGCGATCGCGGCGGCTGTCGTCGAGACTGGACACATGCCGACGTCGGATGCGGTTCGCTACCAGTTCGTCATCGAGGGCGAACTCACGGAACGTGCTGTCGCCGCGTTCCCGGAGCTTCGGCGTAGCGCCCATTCGCCGACCGGAACCACCACCCTCTACGGCGAGCTGGCCGACAACACCGCCATGCGCGGCGTGCTCGCCCGCATCGATGTCCTCGGGCTCACCCTGCTCGGAATGTCTCGCCTGCCCGATTGATCGTGAGGTTGCCGAACGATAGCCGGTTGCGGCAAACCCTCACGATGACGTCGATCTCATAACGAGCGCGTCGACGCCGCACCACCGGCGAACGCGCTGGTCGCGTTTGGCCTACCGTCGAACCTGCTGGTGGATCGACCCCGCGGGGAGATGACGAGCTGAGGAGTGTGGTGGTGGCAACCTCGTACCGCGCGTTAGCTGACGACGTCTCGGCGGTCGGTGTCCAGATTCCCGAGCTGTCCTTCGCCTCCGTGCGCTCCGGCGACCTCGCCGCCCGGCTCGACCGCGCGCACGCCGCGGGCGGGCACACGGTGCTGGTGTCCGGCCCGGCGGGCAGCGGCAAGACCGTCGCCCTGGTCGACTGGGTGACCCGGTCACGCAAGGCTCGCGCGGCCACCGTCGGCTGGCTCACCGTCACCGCGCGCCTGGCGGACAGCGGCGAGCTGCTCCCCACGATCGCGCGGCTCCTGCACCGCCCCGCCGACGCCGTCGACACGACCCTGCGCACCCCGGCCGACCAGGCCGCCGACCTGGTCGACGCGCTGGCCGCGCGGGCCGAGCACGCCGTCCTGGTGCTCGACGACGCCCACCTGATCACCGACCCGCTGCAGCTGGCGGGCCTGGAGTACCTGCTCGCGCACCTGCCCGGCACGGTCACCGTGCTGCTGGCGGGCCGGTTCGATCCGCCATTGCGCTGGCACGCGCTGGAGCTGGGGGGCAGGCTGACCCGGATCGGTGTGGGCGAACTGGCGCTCTCGCCCGAGCGGATCGTCCAGCTGTTCGCCCAGCACGGCTGCCGGCTCGACGACGACGAGCTCGCCACGGTGCACTCGCTGACCCGCGGCTGGGCCGCGCTGGTCCGGATCGCCGCGATCTACGTGGCCGCCAACGGCGAGGATCGCGATACCGCGCTCACCACGCTGGCCCGGCCGTCACACGCGGTCGCGGATTTCCTGGTCGCGGAGCTGATGCAGTCGCTGCCCACGTCGACCCTGGATTTCCTGCTGGTCACCGCGATTCCCACCCGGTTCTGCCTGCCGCTGGCGGAGGAGCTGGCCGGTGAGAACGCGGCCCGGATCGTCGACGAACTGCTGCGGGCCAACTTCCCCATGCAGACCGTGGCCGACGCGGGTCAGCTCTGGCACAGCTACCACCCGCTGCTGCGGGCGTATCTGCTGGCCGAGGCCGCGCACTCGCGGGCCGACCGCCTGCCCACCGTGCACCGTCGCGTCGCCGAGTGGTTCGGGGCGGCCGCGCTGCCGGGCCCCGCGCTCGAGCACGTCCTGGCCGAACCGGGCGCGCCCGGCCTGGTGTCGTTCCTGCGGGACTGGGGCCCGCGCATGGTCCTCGACGGCGCGGGCCAGCAGGTGCTCGCCGCCATGGAGTATCTGCCGGATGCGACCGAGGACACCTTCGTGCGGCTGCTACGCGCGGCGGTCGCGGTGGAGGCGGGCGAGATCGCCGCCGCCGAGGTCTATCTCGAGGCCGCGCATCTCGGGTCCGAGCAGGTCTCGCGGCTGGTTCCCGATGCCTGGACGGTCTCACTGGACCGGGCGGTCAGCGCGGGGCTGGCTGTGCTGGTGGGGGATTCGGCCTCGATGAGCTGGCCGCTGCCCGCGGTGACCGGCCAACCCGACCTGGATTGCTACGCCGCGCTGCACTGCGGTACCGCCGAGGTCACCGGCGGCGCGATCGACAGCGGCATCGCCGCGTTGCGGCACGCCATCGTGCACGCGGAGGAAGTAGGGCTCGGCAGCGTCGCGGTGCGGGCCCGGACCGCGGTCGCGGTCGCCGCCGGGTACGCGGGCCGGGTCGGAGACCTGCGAGCCCTGGCCGCCGCCGCGCGCGACTGCGCCGATCGCTACGACCTGGCGCAGGCCCCCGAAGGCGTGTTCGCCCGGCTGATCGAGGCCTACGGTGCGTACCAGCAAGGCGAGGCCGTGCAACTGCCACTGCCCGGTCAGCCCGGTGGGCCGGCGGCGGAGGCGAGCGCCCCGGCGCCCGCCCGGCAGGCCGCCGTGATCACCGGCGTGCTGATGTTCGACGCGGCCCCCGATCGCGCGGCCGCCGCGACCCTGCTCTGTACCCAGACCCACCGCCTGCTCGACGACTCCCCGGCGGCCTTCGGCATCGGCACGCTGGTCACCGATGTGCTGTGGGTGCTGCTGCGTCTACAGGCCAAGACCGACGCCCAGCACCTGGTCGATCACGCGACCCGGGTGTTCGGGTCGACCCCGCAGCTGGCCGTCGCCGAGGCGGCCCTGGCCGTCTACACCCATCGGCCCAGCGCGGCGCTGACCATCCTCGAGCCGCTGCTCGGCGGAGCCCCGCGGCTGACGGCGGGCGCCCTGGTCACCGCCAGGCTGCTGGAGGGCGTCGCCGCCGACCGGCTGGACCGGCCGCGCAAGGCCGAGGACGCGTTCGAGCAGGCACTCGCCCTCGCGTGCGGCGAACGGCTGATCCGCCCGTTCCTCGACGTGCCCGGCGCGGCCGAGACCCTCGACCGCCTGGGCGGGCGGTTCGGACGCTTCGACGCCTTCGTCGACCTGGTCCGTTCGCATCGCGCGCCCGCCACCGACGCGCCGCAGCTCACCGAGACCGAGCTGGCGGTGCTGCGCCAGCTCCCGTCCGGCATGACCGCGATCAATATCGCCGCGAACATGGGCGTCTCGGTGAACACCGTGAAGACCCACCTGCGCGGCATCTACCAGAAGCTCGGCGTCAACGCCCGCGCCGACGCGATCGGCAGCGCCCGCCGCGTCGGCCTGATCTGATACCGCCCGAACTCACCCACAACGGGTGATTTCCCGCCCGTCCCGCGCGGATACGGTCGCGGGACCGCCAGGATTCCGACG
Source organism: Nocardia sp. No.11 (assembly GCF_038752175.1). Taxonomy (NCBI): domain Bacteria; kingdom Bacillati; phylum Actinomycetota; class Actinomycetes; order Mycobacteriales; family Nocardiaceae; genus Nocardia; species Nocardia sp. No.11. Next base: position 9,501 of record NZ_JBCGFB010000046.1, read on the forward strand.
AGGCAAGGGTGGACCATGGGCACGTATCCGGACTTCGGGAACACGACCGACTTCGACAACGCCAATCGGGGCTTGATCGACAAGCTCGACCCGCCGGTCATCACCGCGGCGGACGGCCGGGTGGTGTGGGATATCGGCGCCTACGATTTCCTCGACGACCGGTGCCCGCCGACGGCCGACCCGAGCCTGTGGCGCCAGAGCCAGTTGTGCAACATCCAGGGCCTTTTCGAGGTCACCGAGGGCATCTACCAGGTGCGCAACTTCGACCTGTCGAACATGACGATCGTCGAGGGCGACCGGGGCGTGATCGTCATCGACCCGCTCATCTCCGCCGAGACCGCGGCCGCCGCACTCGCGATCTATCGCAAGCATCGCGGTGACCGCCCGGTCACCGGCCTGATCTACACGCATTCGCACGCCGACCACTTCGGCGGCGCGCGCGGCGTCGTGCCCGAAGGGCATCCGAAGGTGCCGATCATCGCCCCGGAGGGCTTCCTCGAGCACGCCGTCAGCGAGAACGTCTACGCGGGCAACGCGATGACCCGGCGCGCGATCTTCATGTACGGCACCGGCCTGGCCAAGGCTCCCGACGGCCAGCTCGGCTGCGGCCTGGGGATGACCACCTCCACCGGCACGGTCACCCTGATCCCGCCGACCGTGGACATCACCCGCACCGGCCAGGAGGAAGTGGTCGACGGCGTCCGCATCCTCTTCCAGCTCACCCCCGGTACCGAGGCACCCGCCGAGATGAACTTCCTGTTCCCGGACCGCCGCGCCCTGTGCATGGCCGAGAACGCCACCCACAACATGCACAACGTGCTCACCCTGCGCGGCGCACTCGTCCGCGACTCGCGGATCTGGTCGAGCTATCTGGACGAGGCCATCGCCCTTTTCGCCGACCGGGCCGATGTCGCCTTCGCCTCCCACCACTGGCCGACCTGGGGCGCCGACAATTGGACCGCATGGCTGGCCGGTCAGCGCGACATGTACGCCTACCTGCACGATCAGACCCTGCGCCTGCTCAACCAGGGTCTCAACGGCCCGGAGATCGCGGAGGTCCTCACCTTCCCGCCCGGCTTGGACGGCATCTGGGCCAACCGCGGCTACTACGGCTCGCTCAGCCACAACGTGAAAGCGATCTACCAGCGCTATCTCGGCTGGTTCGACGGCAATCCGGCGCATCTGTGGGAGCACACCGAGGTGGAGCAGGCCAAGCGCTACGTCGCCGACTACGGCGGTGTCGAGGCGGTCGTGGCCAAGGGGCGGGCGTACGCGGCCGAGGGCGACCACCGGTTCGCGGCGACGCTGCTCAATCACGCCGTCTTCGCCGACCCGGGCAACACGGCGGCCAAGGAAGCGCTGGCCGAGGTCTATCAGACCCTCGGCTACGGCAGCGAGAACGGGACCTGGCGCAACTTCTTCCTGGTCGGCGCGACCGAGCTGCGCAACGGCCCGACCCCGGTCACCCTCGACACCGCCGATCCGCAGATGCTGGCGGCGCTGACGATCGACATGATCATCGACTCGATCGCGATCCGGGTCGACGGCCTGCGCGCCGCCGAATCGGACTTCGTGCTGGACCTGAACCTGACCGACAGCGGCACGGTCACCCGGCTGACCATGTCCAACGGCGCGCTCACCCACCGGACCGCCTCCGAGTACGCGCCCTTGCGCGGTCCCGCCGACCTCACCCTGACGCTGACCAAGGCGCAACTGCTGGCCGGGCTCGGTGGCCAGGGCTTCGCAGGCGTCACGGTCGACGGCGACCAGTCGGTCCTGAAAGCCCTGGTCGGCGTGATCGAGACCCCCGACCCGCGGTTCCCGATCGTCACACCCTGAGACCCAGCTCGGGGTTCATGAACAGCGCCCCGGCCGCCCAGGGCCGGGGGCGCTGTCGCGCGGGGTCTCAGCCGAGCAGCTGTGCCTTCGCGGCGGCGAACTCGGCATCGGAGAGCGCACCGGCCGAATGCAGGTCGCTCAGCTCCTTCAACTTCCCGACCAGATCGACCGGTGCGGCGGGTGGTGGCGGCGCGGCGTACACCGGGGGCGGCGCGGCATACGCCGGGGGCGGCGGTGCGGCGGCCGCGGGTGGCGGGGCGGCGGTCTGCTGCTCGGCCGAGCGTTTCCTGGCCGCCCGGTTGTTCACGGCGTTGGAGGTGGCGGTCGCGGTGCCGGCGACGACCGCGGTGCGGGCGATCGTGCCCAGGAGTCCCGGCCGTCCGGCGCGGCCCCTTCGTAGTGGCATGCTGGTTCCTCCTCAGCCGGTCGTCGCCGCGGAGACCGCGGACTCGACGACATCGCGCGGCACCTGAACGTGCAGCGTCACCTCACCCCTGGCGTCGCGTACCGCGGCCGCCAGCCGCGCGGCCCAGGTCTGTTCGAAGACCAGGATCACCGCGGTGCTGCCGGGCGCCATCGAGGTGCGCACGACTTCCACGTCGGCCGCGCTGACCAGGTCGATGTCGGCGGCGGTGAGCCCGGTGAGACCCACCTCGACCAGGTCGTCGTCGATCTCCGATTCGGTGATCGTGCCCGCTTCGTCCATCGTCAGCACGATCAGATCGAGCAGCGTCACCAGGCCGTTTCCGACCACCTCGGCGAGCGCGTCGGCGACGGTCGCGTCGACGGCGGTGCCGGGGAAGGTGAGCACGAGGAAATCGACCGGGCCCAGCGCAGGTGTTGATCCCATGGCCTGATCGTGCGCCGATCCGGCGGCGTCCACCTCACCCGAATCGGGTGAACCGGGGTGGCGCCCGGAGTTCTAGCGTGGACGCTATGAATGGCATCGTCGTCGTGATCGTCGGAGCGCTGCTGTGCTTCTACGGGATCCGCTCGGTCCACCTGGGCATCCTGGCGATCGGCTTCGGCCTCGGCTGGATGATCGCCGACCTGTTCAACGCCTCGCTGGCGTGGCTGGTGCTGGTCGGCTTGATCGGCGCGGTGTCGTCGTGGGTGGTGACCTCGCTGGTGTTCCGCTTCGCGTCGTATTTCATCGGCGGCCTGACCGGCGCGATGATCGGCACCAAGTTGGCGACGGTCCTGCAGCCGGGCGACAAGAACGTCGCGCTGAGCATGATCGTCGCGCTGGCCATGTGCGTGGCAGGCGCGTTCCTGGCCGAGAAGTTCCGCGCCCGCGCGCTGCTGTGGCTGACCTCGATCGGCGGCGCCAGCATGGTGGTCAGCGGCCTGGGCCGGATGAGCGATTCGCTGGCGTTCCTGCGCGATCCCGAGCCCGGCTGGCAGCAGGTGACCTCCGTGCTGGCCTGGATCGGGCTGGCGCTGCTCGGCTGGATCACCCAGCGGCACCTGTTCGCCGAGAAGCTCGGGATCCAGCACCTGGCCGGCGGCGACGACGAGATCGATCAGAGCAAACGCAACGGTGGCTGGCCCACCCGCTAGCGCCTACTCGGCCGGCGCCTGCAGCGCGGGGAACCAGACGTCGGTGAGCACGGTGGCGGCCTTCTCGGCCGTGACGTCGATGACGCCCTGCATGGCCCACCGGGTGAAGAACCGCTCCAGCTGGGCGACGAGCAGTTCGATCCGCAGCCTGGCCTCGTCGCGGCGCTGTTCGGGCCAGCGGGCGAGGTAGGCGGGCATGCTGTCGGCCAGCGTCATGATCCCCTCGCGGGCGACCGCGCGGAACTCCGGTTCGAGCGCGGTGGCCTCGTCCCAGGCCGGGAGCATGTCCTTGTTGGTGAGGAACCAGTAGATCGCGCGGGTCATCCACTCCTCGAACGCCGCCCTGGAGCCGGTGGTGAGCACCCGGTCCAGGTCGGCGTAGAACTCCCGGACGCTGGTCAGCGTGCCCTCGTTGGCGATCGCCCGCAGCACCTCGCTCTTGCTCGTGAAGTGCAGGTAGAACGTGGCCCGGCTACAGCCGACGGCGGCGACGATGTCGTCGACCCGGACCGCGGAGTAACCCTCGGTCTCGAACAGTGAGCGCGCGGTTTCCACGATCTTGTTCCTGGTGAGGCGCTTCTGTTCCTCGCGCAGGGAGCCGCGGCGCGCAGCGGGTTCGGTCGGCATGCGGCTCATCTTAGACGATCCGCCCATTCACTAGACACCATGTCTAGCGAGCCGCTACGCTGTGGTTCACGTCACTCGGCGCGGTCATCGGTGACCGCGCTGTTCAGGAGTTGTGCATGAATACACGCGAATTGCCCCGGGTCTGCGTCATCGGCGCCGGACCCTCGGGGATCACCGTCGCCAAAAGGCTGGCCGAGAACGGAATTCCGTTCGACTGCTACGAGGCGTCCGACGAAGTCGGCGGCAACTGGTACTACAAGAACCCCAACGGGATGTCGGCCTGCTATCAGAGTCTGCACATCGACACCTCGAAGTACCGCCTGCAGTTCGAGGACTTCCCGGCGCCCGAGGAATGGCCGCACTTCCCGCACCATTCCCAGCTGCTGCAGTACTTCAAGGACTACGTCGACCATTTCGAGCTGCGCGACCACATCCGGTTCAACACCCTGGTCACCGCCGCCGAGCGCGACGACGCCGGGCTCTGGCGGGTGACCACCGCGGCGGGCGACACCGAGGTCTACGACGCGCTGATCGTGTGCAACGGCCACCACTGGAATCCCCGATTCCCCGACTATCCGGGCGAATTCGACGGCGTGCTGATGCACAGCCACGCCTACAACGACCCGTTCGATCCGGTCGACATGCGCGGCAAGCGGGTCGTGGTGGTGGGGATGGGCAATTCCGGGCTCGATATCGCCTCGGAACTGTCCCAGCGATTCATCGCGGAGAAGCTGTTCGTCTCGGCTCGCCGCGGTGTCTGGGTACTGCCCAAATACGTGAACGGCGAAGTCGGCGACCGGCGTTCGATGCCGTCCTGGATTCCGGCGAAGGTGGCGCTGAAACTCAAGCAGCGATTCGTCCGCAAGAATCGCGGCGACATGCGCAACTACGGCCTGCCGGCACCCGACCACGAGCCGTTCGAGGCGCACCCGTCGGCGAGCGAGGAATTCCTGCACCGGGCCGGCTGCGGCGACGTGGAATGCAAGCCCGCGATCACCCGCTTGGACGGCGACACCGTACATTTCGCCGACGGCAGCAGCGAACAGATCGACGTGATCGTGTGCGCCACCGGCTATCACATCAGTTTCCCGTTCCTCACCGACGCCGCGCTGGTCCCCGACGCCGCCAACCGGTTCCCGTTGTTCCAGATGATGCACAAGCCCGGCGTGGACAATCTGTTCTATCTCGGCCTGGCCCAGCCGATGCCGACGCTGGTGAACTTCGCCGAGCAGCAGAGCAAGCTGGTCGCCGCGTACCTGACCGGCCGCTACCACCTGCCGCCGCGCGCGGAGATCGATACGGTGTTGCGCGAGCAGGAATCCCGGCGCACCGGTCGCTACTACGACTCGCCCCGGCACACCATCCAGATCGAATTCGAGCCGTATGTGCGCGCGATGACCAAGGAGATGGCGCGCGGTGCGAAACGCGCCGCCGCGGCGGGCAATACGCTGCCGGTGCCCGCGCGCGCGACCACCGGGGTCCTCCGATGAGCGCCGCCGGCTTCTGTCGCGACGAATTCGCCGGTGTGCGCGCCGCTTTCGACGAGGAGCTCGACGCGGGCTCCGAAGTCGGCGCGGCACTGTGTGTCACCGTGGACGGTGATCCGGTCCTGGATCTCTGGGGCGGCTACCGCGATCCGGACAGGACCATGCCGTGGGGTGCCGACACCTTGGTCAACGTCTTCTCGGTGACCAAGACGATGACCGCCCTGTGCGCGCTGCTGCTGGTCGACCGCGGCGAGCTCGACCTCGACGCGCGGGTGGCCGCCTACTGGCCGGAGTTCGCGGCCAATGGCAAGGACGCCATCCTGGTCCGGCACCTGCTCTCGCACACCTCGGGTGTGTCCGGCTGGGAGAAGCCGATCGAGCTGTCCGACATCTACGACACCGAGGCCGCCGCCGCCCGGCTGGCGACCCAGGCGCCCTGGTGGGAGCCCGGCACCGCGTCGGGCTATCACGCCATCAACTACGGCCATCTCATCGGTGAGCTGGTGCGCCGCATCACCGGTCGCTCGCTGGGTCGCTTCTTCGCCGAGGAACTGGCGGGCCCGCTGGGCGCCGACTTCCACATCGGCACCGGCCCCGAGCACGCCGACCGGATCGCCACCCTGATCCCGCCGGAGCTGCCCGAGTTCGACCTGTCGACCCTCGACCAGGACAGCGTGCTGATCAAGACGCTCACCAGTCCCTGGCTCGAGATCGGCGAGACGGCGACGCCGCAGTGGCGGGCGGCCGAGATCGGCGGCACCAACGGACACGGCAACGCGCGCTCGGTGGCCCGGATCCAGTCGCTGCTCACCACCGCGGGTGAGCTCAGCGGCAGGCGGTTCCTCTCGCCCGCCACCATCGATCTGATCTTCCGCGAGCAGGCCGACGGCATCGACCTGGCGCTGCTGACTCCGCTGCGTTTCGGCATCGGGTACGGGCTGCCCCGGCCGCAGACCTTCCCGCACATTCCCGACGGCCGGGTGTGCTGGTGGGCGGGCTACGGCGGCTCGATGGTCGTCAACGACCTGGATCGCCGGATCACCTTCGCCTACACCATGAATCGGATGGCGACCGGCCTGATCGGCTCCGATCGCTGCGACCGGTACCTGAAGGCCACCTTCGACGCGGTGGGGGAGCTGCGATGACGATGCGCGCCATGCAGCTGACCGCGCCCGGCACCCTGGAGCTGCGGACGGTGCCGGTGCCCGATCTCGGACCCGACGATCTGCTCCTGCGGGTCGGTGCGGCCGGGATCTGCCACTCGGATTCGTTCGTGCTGAGCCTGCCGTTCCCGATGAGCGAGCAGCCGCTCACCCTCGGTCACGAGATCGCGGGCACCATCGAGGCGGTCGGGTCGCGGGTGGCGGGCCGCCGGGTCGGCGAGCGCGGGCTCGTCTACCTGTGCTGGTCCTGTGGCGAGTGCCGGGAGTGCCTGCACGGCAACGAGAACGTCTGTCTGGCGGCGGGGCGTACGGCCATGCCGCCGTGCCCCGGCCTCGGCCCCGACGGCGGCATGGCCGAGTACGTGCGGATCCCGGTGCGCTCGTTCGTCCCGATCGGCGACATGGATTTCGCGCAGGCTGCCCCGCTGGCCGACGCGGCGCTCACCCCGATGCACGCCATCCGCGGCGCGCTGGATCAGCTGTGGCCGGGCGCGACCGCGGTCGCGATCGGCATCGGCGGCCTCGGCCACGTCGCCGTCCAGCTGCTGAAGGCGCTCACCGAGACCAGGGTGATCGCGGTCGACGTCGATCCCGACAAGCTGGCCCTGGCCACCGCCTGCGGCGCCGACATCGCGCTGACCGCCGGAGACGACACCGCGGCCACCATTCTCGAGCTCACCGGCGGACGCGGCGCCGAGGCGGTGTTCGACTTCGTCGGCGCCGACGCCACGGCCGAGCTGGCCGTGCGAACCGTCGCGCCCAACGGCGCCTACCGGATGGTGGGTCTGGCCGGTGGCATCCCCGGCATCGACTCCGGTCCGGCCGGTGGCCCCGGCCTGCCCTGGGGTGCCACGGTGCGTAAGTCCTACGGCGGCACCAGAAGCGACCTCGTCGACGTCATCGCGCTGGCCGCCGCGGGCAAGGTCCGCGCCGAGGTCGAACGCTTCGACCTCGCCGATGCCCGCACCGCCTTCGACCGGCTCGACGCGGGTGCGATCCGCGGACGCGCCGTCCTCATTCCCTGATGGAGAACAAGACCATGACCGATGTAGTGGACCCACAGGAATTCGTGGCCAAGGTCGCCGCGGGCCTGACCGCGCCCGGCGCGCCCTTCGAACTGACCGTCGAACCGGTGCTCGGCGTGCCGATTCCGGTGCTGGCGCACCGCCGCCGCAGCCTGCGCGAACTGCTCGAACACTCGCTGGGCTGGGGGGAGCGTGACTACCTGATCACCGAGGACCGGCGGCTGTCCTTCACCGAGCACGCCGCGGCGGCCGGCGCGCTGGCCACCGCGCTGGCGACCCGCTACGGCGTCGGCAAGGGCGACCGGGTCGGCATCCTGGCCGCCAACGGCCCGGATTGGGTGATCGCCTTCTGGGCCGCGCAGTGCCTGGGCGCCATCCCGGTCGGCTACAACGCCTGGTGGGCGCCGCCGGAGATCGCCTACGGGCTCGAGCACACCGCGCCCACCGTGGTGATCGCCGACGCGAAGCGGGCCGCGCTGCTGGCCGAGACCGGCACCGACATCCCGGTCCTCACCATGGACGACGACCTGCCCGCCCTGATCACCGAGTTCGGCGGCGGCGAGATCCCGAATACGCCGGTGGGCGAAGACGATCCGGCCGTGATCCTCTACACCAGCGGCACCAGCGGCAGGCCCAAGGGCGTGGTGCACTCGCAGCGGAACATGGTGGCGATCAGCGACTATCACCGCTTCACCGACGCGATGCTCGCCGCGTTCGCCGGTCAGCCGCCCAGCGACGCGCCGAGCGATCGCCGCTACCTGGTCACCGCGCCGCTGTTCCACATCGCCAGCCTGCACAACCTGGTCATTCCCCGGCTGGTGACCGGCGCGGCCGCGGTGTTCCCGCACGGCGCGTTCGAGGTCGGCCGGGTGCTGAACCTGGTCGAGCGCGAGCGGGTCACCAACTGGGCCGCCGTGCCGACCATGGCCTCGCGGCTGCTGGATCACGATGTCTCCCAGCACGATCTGTCCTCGCTGGGCGCGCTGTCGCTCAATTCGGCGCCGTCCTCGCCCGCGCTGCTGGCCAGCCTGCGCGAGAAGATCCCGTCCCTGCAGTTCGCGCTGACCACCAGCTACGGGCTCACCGAGAGCGGCACCGCCGCGACGGTGGCCACGCCGCTGGATCTGGTCGCCGACGACGCCTCGGTCGGCAGGCCGATCTTCGGGGTGGCGGTGGAGATCCGCGACGCCGAGGGCGCGGTCGTGCCCGACGGCGAGGAGGGCGAGATCTGCATCCGCAGCCCGTACGTGATGCTCGGCTACTGGAACGACGAGGCCGCGACCGCCAAGGCCATCGACAGTGCACGCTGGCTGCGCTCGGGCGATTTCGGCACTGTCACCGACGGCAGGCTCACCGTGTCCGGCCGGCGCACCGACCTGATCCTGCGCGGCGGCGAGAACGTCTACCCCACCGAGATCGAGAACGTGCTGTCCGAGCATCCCGCCGTCGCCGAGTGCGCGGTCTTCGGCGTCGCCCATCCCGATCTCGGCCAGGAGGTGGCGGCCGTGGTGGTCGCCGAGCCCGGCGCGGTCGAGCCGGACGAACTGCGCGACTTCGTCGCCGCGCGGCTCGCCTACTTCAAGGTGCCCGCCCGATGGCGGTTCACCACCGAAGCCCTGCCGCGCAACGCGACAGGCAAAGTCACCCGACGCGATCTCGCGCTGTAAGAGGGAACGGTTATGTTCGACAGCATCATCAAGGGCGGCCGCTGGTTCGACGGCACCGGGGCCGCGTCCGCCATCCGCCACCTCGGCATCAAGGACGGCAAGGTCGCCGAGATCTCGGCGACGCCACTCGACGAGACCGGCTGCGCCCGGGTCGTCGACGCCACCGGCAAGTGGGTCGTGCCCGGCATGATCGACATCCACACCCACTACGACGTCGAGGTACTGCTCGATCCGTCGCTGTCGGAATCGGTGCGCCACGGGGTGACCACCGTGCTGCTCGGTTCGTGCTCGCTGTCGACGGTGCACGTCGACGGCGAGATCGCCGGTGACCTGTTCGGCCGGGTCGAGGCGATTCCGCGCCCCCACGTGGTGCGCGCGGTGGAGGAGACCAAGTCCTGGCACAGCGCGGCCGAATACGCCGCCGCCCTCGACACCTTGCCACTGGGACCCAACGTGGCGAGCTTCATCGGGCACTCCGACATCAGGTCCGCGGTGATGGGCTTGGACCGGGCGACCCGCAAGGACGTCGAGCCCAGTGACATCGAACTCGCCGCGATGGCCACCAAGCTGACCGAGGCGCTCGACGCCGGCTTCGTCGGGATGTCCTCGCAGCGGCTGCTGTTCGACAAACTCGACGGCGAAATGTGCCGCTCACGCACGCTGCCCTCCACGTATTCGACCCGGGCCGAACGCAAGACACTCAACACCATCCTGCGGACTCGCGGTCGCGCACTCCAGGGCGGGCCCGACGTCAACCGGGCCGACACGATGATCGCGATGGCGGCGAGCAGCATCGGCCTGTGGCGCAAGCCGCTGAAGGTGAGCCTGCTCTCCGCCGCCGACATCAAGGCGATTCCCGGTGTGGCCAAGGTGTTTCCGCTGCTGGCCCGCGCGATCAACGCGCTGAAGGGCGACTTCCGGTGGCAGCACCTGCCGGTGCCGTTCGAGGTCTACTCCGACGGCATCGACCTGCCGATCTTCGAGGAATTCGGTTCCGGCGCGGCGGCACTACACCTGTCGAACCACATCGACGAGCAGCGCCACCTCATGCAGGACGAGCAGTACCGGCGCCGGTTCCGCAAGGACTACGACCAGAAGTACGGTCCCCGGGTCTGGCACCGCGATTTCTTCGACGCCGACATCGTCGAGTGCCCCGACCCCACCGTCGTCGGCAAGACCTTCGGCCAGGTCGGCCTCGATCGCGGCGGCGTGCACCCGGTCGACGCCTTCCTCGACCTGGTCGTCGAGCACGGATCGAAGCTGCGCTGGCGAACCACCATCTCCAACCACCGGCCCGCGGTGCTCGATGTCCTCGCCGCCGATCCCGGAATCCAGCTCGGCTTCTCCGACGCGGGCGCGCACCTGCGCAACATGGCCTTCTACAACTTCGGCCTGCGCCTGCTGCGGCGGGTCGCCGACGCGGAGCGCGCGGGCGCCCCGTTCATGACGATCGAGCACGCGGTGCACCGGATCACCGGCGAGCTGGCCGACTGGTACGGGCTCGACGCGGGTCATCTGCGGGTCGGCGACCGCGCCGACGCTGTCGTTATCGACCCGGCCCACCTCGACGACAGCCTCGACGCCTACGCGGAGAATCCGATCCCGGAATTCGACAACCTGCCGCGCATGGTCAACCGCAACGACGAGACCGTGACCGCGGTGTTCGTCGGCGGGCTGTACGTGTTCGGCGCGGGTAGCAAGGATCCCGTGCTCGGCACCGAGCGCGTCGGCCGGTTCCTGCGCGCCGGGTAGCCGGCGCGACCGCCCACCGAATCGCCCGTGGGGCGGGCCGGTGGGCTGTCCGCGTTCCTCGATCTGGGACAGTCGAGGCAAGTCCGGGGTTGTCGACCCCGGGACGCTCCAGCGAGAGGATCGCCATGTCGAACGCGAAACGGATCACCTGGGGCAAGCCACGTCGGCCCAGCGACGCAGATCGCGACGCCCTGCGCGAGGACCTGCTGAGCAAGGCCCGCGCCGTACGCTCCGACGGCTGGTCGGCCCACCGCGAGACCTGGCCCGCGGGCCAGGTAGCCGTCGTCGCCTACCTGCTCGGCGACACCGAGGTCCTCACCGGACTCGACGAGACCGACAAGACCGTCCTGAGCCGCTTCGCCGCCGACCTCTTCGGCTTCACCGGCGGCCGCAAGGACAACGAGAAGGGCCTCGTCGACACCCAGGCCTGGTTCGACGCCGTCCGCGCAACTCTGGGCCCCACTTCGTCCTGAGCTGAGAACAAGCCCACGCCGCGCGTCCACAGCGCGCGCTCCGTGACCGGTGCCGCAGTGCTGGGCATCGACCATCTCGCCGCGACGGCCGCCAACCCCGATGGTCCGTTCGCCGGCGTCGGCCGTGAGGACACGGATGCGCGCTGTACGCCGTATGGCGCTGGCCCGGGTCAGGGGGTACGAGCGAGCGAATCCGGGCCCTACCAGCGGTCGGGGGTGACCGGGGCGTCCCAGGCCTTGGCGAAGCGGGTCTTGTCCTTGGTGTCGACTTCCTTGCGGCGGTAGACGATGTAGGGCCGGGTGAGGTAGCCGATGGGGGCGCTGAACATGTGCACCAGGCGGGTGTACGGCCAGGCCGCGACCAGGGCCAGCACGACCAGGCCGTGCAGCTGGAAGGTCCACGGGACACCGACCATCAGCCCCGGTTCCGGGTTGATGGTGAACAGGCTGCGGAACCAGGGGGAGACGGTCTCGCGGTAGTTGTAGGTGCCCCAGAGCAGGTTGGAACCCCAGGTGTTGAGCAGACCGGTGACCAGGGCCAGCGTCAGCAGGGTGTACATCATGATGTCGTTGCGGCTGGTCGCCTTGCGCACGGCGGGAACGACGATGCGGCGGTAGCAGAGGATGGCGACACCGGCCACCACCATCAGCCCGGCGACCGAACCCGCGCCCACCGCGACGAGGTGGTAGGCGTGTTCGGAGATGCCGAGCGCGCTGGTCCACGACTCGGGGATCAGCAGACCCATCACGTGCCCGCCGAACACCCCGAGCATGCCGAAGTGGAACAGCGGGCTGCCCAGTTGCAGCAGCTTGGACTCGTAGATCTGCGAGGACCGGGTGGTCCAGCCGAACTGGTCGAACCGGTAGCGCCAGATGTGGCCGAGCACGAAGGACGTGGCGGCGATATAGGGCAGGATCAGCCACAGGCCTTCGGGGAGCGGGATGGTGGCGTTCATCGGCGGCCTTCCGTGGCGTCGAACAACGAGGGGTCCATGGCGAAGGGTTCCAGCCCGACTTCCTCTTCGGGCGGCCCCTGCGCGGCGAGCTCGGCGATGCGGCGCCGGTCGGCGGTGGTCACCGGCGGCAGCGTCGTCAGCACCGCGGCCAGCACGCCGCTGTAGGGCGAGTCGTTGTCGCCCAGGGACAGTCGCAGCAGCTCCATGACCGGAACGTGCTCGCCGAGCAGGCGCTCACCGCCGATCGGGTCGACGGTGGCGGCGAACTCCAGCAGTACCGGCAGGTGGTCGGGCAGTTCCTCGTCACCGAGTTCCACCCCCGCCTGCCGGTAGGCATGCTTGAACCGCAGCAGCGCCATGCCGCGCTTGCGGGTGTCGCCGTAGGCGTAGAAGGTCAGATGCAGGCTGGCCCGGCGGCGCATGTCGAAGGTCTCGACATAGCTCTGCGCCACCTCGATCGAGGGCGTCTCCCGCAGGTAGGTCAGCACCGCGTCGAAGTGCGCCCGCACCTCGGCGGGCAATTCGGCCGCGGCCGTGGACATCTGGTCCAGCAGCGCCAGCGTCGACTCACCGGGGTAGTCCAGCAGCAGCGCGGCCAGCCGCCACACGACCCGCCGATCGTGCTCGGGCATGGCGGTGACCGGCTGGGGTCGCTTGCGGATCGAGAGCAGACTCATTGCGCCGCACCGCTGACCGTGGAGTCGGCCACGGCAGCGCCGTTGCTGCCGTTGCCGTTGCTCCCTGCGTCGGCGCCGTTGCCGTCCGCGGTGGGCGCAAGCTTGTCGCCGCTCGGCACGAGCCCGCTGGTGCTGCGGCCGTCCCAGTTGAGCAGGTTGATCCGGCCCGACTTCTCCTCGGGCGCGGCCTGATTGGTGTCGGCCAGCGAGAACTTCTCCACCACCTGGTCGAACGCGGTCATGCCGGGTCCGCCGTCGGTGTCGAGGCTGCATCCGGTGGCCAGCGAATCCAGTTCGTGCGCACGGGAGGTCGCCCCGGAGGGGATCACGTAGCGGTGCTCGTACTTGGCGATCGCGAGCAGCCGGTACATGGCCTCGATCTCCTCGGGCTCGAGCCCGATCGACGGCGCGATACCGGGCTCGGGCTCCTCGCCGAGGTTGACCGAGCGCATGAACGCGCGCATGCCGGCCAGCCGTTGCAGCGAGGCGCGCACCGGCCCGATCTCCCCGGCGGTGAACAGCTCGGCCAGGTATTCGATCGGGATGCGCAGCGCGTCGATGGCGCCGAACAGGTTGCCCGCGTCCTCACCGTCGTGCCCGGTCTCGCTGAGCACGTCGACCACGGGCGACAGCGGCGGCACGTACCAGACCATCGGCATGGTGCGGTATTCCGGATGCAGTGGCAGCGCCAGCTGGTAGTCCACGATCAGCTTGTAGACCGGCGAATCCTGTGCCGCCTGAATCCATTCCGGCGAGATGCCGGCCTTCTCGGCCTCGGCGATCACGCGCGGGTCGTGCGGGTTGAGGAACACCCCGAGCTGGGACGGGTAGAGGTCCTTGTCGTCGGTCACCGACGCCGCCTCGAGCACCGCGTCGGCGTCGTAGAGCATCACGCCGATGTAGCGCAGCCGCCCGACGCAGGTCTCCGAGCACACGGTCGGGATGCCGACCTCCACGCGCGGGTAGCAGAAGGTGCACTTCTCCGCCTTGCCCGTCTTGTGGTTGAAGTAGATCTTCTTGTACGGGCAGCCGGTGATGCACTGGCGCCAGCCGCGGCACTTGTCCTGGTCGACCAGGACGATGCCGTCCTCCTCGCGCTTGTAGATCGCTCCCGACGGGCACGACGCGGCGCACGACGGGTTCAGGCAGTGCTCGCAGATGCGCGGCAGGTAGAACATGAAGGTCTCTTCGAACTCCAGTTTCACCTTGTCCTCGAGCTTGCCGAGCAAGGGGTCCTTGCCGACCGCTTCGGGACCGGAACCGAGGTCGTCGTCCCAGTTGGCGCCCCAGGTGACCTTGGTGTCCTCGCCGGTGATCAGCGACTTCGGCCGCGCGACCGGAGTGGTGTCGGTGGGCGGGGAGGCCAGCAGGTTGTCGTAGTCGTAGCTCCACGGCTCGTAGTAGTCCTCGACCGTGGGCAGGTCCGGGTTGGCGAAGATGTTCATCAGGCGCTTGAACCGCGAGCCCGACTTCAGCGACAGCTTGCCACGCTTGTTCAGCGTCCAGCCGCCCTTCCACTTCTCCTGATCCTGGTACTGACGCGGATAACCCTGTCCCGGACGGGTTTCCACATTGTTGAACCAGACGTACTCGGTGCCGCCGCGGTTGGTCCACGCCTGCTTACAGGTGACGCTGCAGGTGTGGCAGCCGATGCACTTGTCCAGGTTCATGACCATGGCGAGCTGAGCCATTACGCGCATGATTAGTACTCCACGTTCTGGTTGCGTCGGCGAATTGTCGTGACCTCGTCACGCTGGTTTCCGGTGGGGCCGTGGTAGTTCAGCGCGAAGGACTGCTGGGCGTAGCCGCCGATCAGGTGCGACGGCTTGATCAGCACCCGGGTCAGCGCGTTGTGGATACCGCCGCGCTTGCCCTTGGCTTCCTTGGTCGTGGTCTCGGTGCCCTCGATGCGCGGCACGTCCACCGCGCGGTCCTGCGCGTGGTACATGAAGACCGTGCCCTCGGGCATGCGGTGCGAGACGATGGCGCGGGCGACGACGATGCCGTTGCGGTTGATCGCCTCGATCCAATCGTTGTCGGCGACACCGATCTTGGCGGCGTCGCGGTCCGACATCCAGATCGTCTGACCGCCGCGCGAGAGCGTCAGCATGTGCAGGTTGTCCTGGTAGGCCGAGTGGATGGACCACTTGGAGTGCGGCGTCAGGTACCGCACGGTCACCCCGCCACCGGCGACATTGCCGATCGACGGTTCGGCGAACAGCGCGGTCATGTCCAGCGGCGGCCGGAAGATCGGCAGCTGCTCGCCGAGTTCGATCATCCAGTCGTGATCGAGGTAGAAGTGCTGGCGCCCGGTGAGGGTGTGCCACGGCTTGAGCCGCTCGACGTTGATGGTGAACGGCGAATACCGGCGGCCACCGCTCTCACTGCCCGACCACTCCGGCGAGGTGATCACCGGGACCGGCCTGGCCTGGGTGTCGGCGAAGGTGATCTGCTTGCCCTCGGCCTCGGCCGCGAGATCGGCCAGCTTGGTGCCGGTGCGGCGCTCGAGCTGGTGGAAGCCCTCGACCGCGAGGCGGCCGTTGGTGGTGCCCGACAGCGCCAGGATGGTCTCGGCGGCGAAGGTGTCCTTGGCCAGCGACGGCCGCCCGGCCGCGATGCCGGAGACGACGGTGCCGTTCTTGCCCGCGAGGTACGCCACCTCTTTGTCCGGGTAGGTGGTGATGCCCTTGGTGGTCACACCCAGGGTGTCGACCAGCGGGCCCAGTGCCGCGAGCTTCTCCGCGATCTTGGTGTAGTCGCGTTCGATCTCGACGATCTTGGGCATGGTCTTGCCCGGAATCGGCTCGCACTCACCGGCTTTCCAGTCCAGCACCTTGCCGCCGGCCTGGGCGAGCGCGTCGGGGGAATCGTGCTGCAACGGCACCGCGACGATGTCCTTGCGGGTGCCCAGGTGCTTCTCGGCCAGCCAGGAGAAACCGCGCGCGATCCGGTGGAACGCCTCGAAGTCGGTCTTGGCCTCCCACGGCGGGGAGATGGCGGGGGAGAACGCGTGCACGAACGGGTGCATGTCGGTGGAGGACAGGTCGTGCTTCTCGTACCAGGTGGCGGCAGGCAGCACGATATCGGCGAACAGCGTGGTGCTGGTCATGCGGAAGTCCAGCGCCAGCAGCAGATCCAGCTTGCCCTCCGCGCCCTCCTCCCGCCATTCCAGTTCCTGTGGCCGCACGCCGGTGGCGTCGGTGGTCTGCAGGTTGGAGCCGCAGCCGAGCAGGTGCTTCTGGAAGTACTCGTTGCCCTTGCCCGAGGAGCCGAGCAGGTTGGCCCGCCACACGGTGAGCACGCGCGGGAAGTTCTCGGGAGCGTCGGGGTCTTCACAGGCGAACCGCAGGTCACCGGACTTGAGCTGGGAGACGACGTGGTCGGCGGCGGTGGTGCCCGCGGCGGCGGCCTCGTCGCTGAGGTCGAGCGGGTTGCGGTTGAAGGTCGGGTAGCTCGGCATCCAGCCGAGCCTGCTGGCCAGCGCGATGTTGTCGGCGGCGGTGCGGCCCGCGAACTTGTCCTTGCCCAGCGGCGAGGCGAAGGCGTCGGAGGTGAACGGGTCGTAGCGCCATTGGTCGTTGGTCAGGTACCAGAACACGGTGCCCTGCATCTGGCGCGGCGGCCGCTGCCAGTCCGAGGCCGACGCCAGCGTGGCCCAGCCGGTGACGGGACGGCACTTCTCCTGACCGACATAGTGGGCCCAGCCGCCGCCGTTCTTGCCCTGGCAGCCGGTGAGCAGCGTCAGGGTGAAGAACGCGCGGTAGATCTGATCGGAGTGGAACCAGTGGTTGGTACCCGCGCCCATCAGGATCATCGAGCGGCCACCGGAACGCTCGGCGTTGTCGGCGAACTCGCGACCGATGCGCGCGGCCTGCACGGCGGGCACACCGGTGATGGTCTCCTGCCAGGCCGGGGTGTACGGCGACTCGGCGTCGTCGTAGCCCTTGGCCCACTGGCCGGGCAGACCCTCGCGGCCGAGGCCGTACTGGGCCAGCAGCAGGTCGAACACCGTCGTGACCCGCTTGCCCGCGACGATCTTGGTCGGCACGCCGCGGATGATCGACTCGGCGGAGTCGGTGTCGAAGCGCGGCAGCGCGATCTCGGCGGGCGCGTCGGCCGAGTGGCCGAGCAGGGTGAGCAGCGGGTCGACACCCTCGAGATCGAGGTTCCACTTGCCCGCGTCGCCCTCGCCGAAGCGATGGCCGAGCGAACCGTTGGGCACGACCGGGTTCCCGGCCTGGTCCAGCAGCACCGGCTTGTGCTCGACGCCCTCGCCGGTCTGGCCCAGGTCGGCGGCGGTGAGGAACTTGCCGGGCAGCGCGCCGCCCTGGCCGTCCGCCTCGTCGAGGCAGATCAGGAAGGGCAGGTCGGTGTAGGACTTGATGTAGTTCAGAAAGCTCGGCGTCTGCTTCTCGAGGAAGAACTCCTTGAGCACCACGTGGCCCATGGCCATCGCCAGCGCCGCGTCGGTGCCCGGTCGCGCCGCGACCCACTCGTCGGCGAACTTGGTGTTGTCGGCGTAGTCGGGGGAGACCACCACGACCTTCTGGCCGCGGTAACGCGCCTCGGTCATGTAGTGCGCGTCGGGCGTGCGGGTCACCGGGACGTTGGAGCCCCACATGATCAGGTAGCCCGCGTCGAACCAATCGGCCGACTCCGGCACGTCGGTCTGATCGCCGAAGACCTGCGGCGAGGCCACCGGCAGGTCGGCGTACCAGTCGTAGAACGAGAGCATGTAGCCGCCGATGAGCGATACGAACCGGGCGCCGGTGGCGTGGCTGACCATCGACATCGCGGGAATCGGCGAGAAGCCGGCCACGCGGTCGGGTCCGTACTGCTTGATCGTGTAGACGTGCGCGGCCGCGGCGATCTCGGCGGCCTCCCACCACTCGGCCCGGACGAAACCGCCCTTACCGCGCGCGGTCTTGTAGGCCTTGGCCTTGGCCGGGTCCTCGACGATCGACTCCCACGCCAGCACCGGGTCCTTGAGCTCGGCCTTGGCATTGCGGTACAGGTCGAGCAGCGTGCCGCGCACATACGGGTAGCGCACCCGGGCGGGGGAGTAGGTGTACCAGGAGAACGACGCGCCACGCGGACAGCCGCGCGGTTCGTATTCCGGCTTGTCCGAGCCCACCGAGGGGTAGTCGGTCTGCTGCGACTCCCAGGTGATCACGCCGTCCTTGACGTAGATCTTCCAGGAGCACGAACCGGTGCAGTTCACGCCGTGGGTGGAGCGCACCACCTTGTCGTGCGACCAGCGGTCGCGGTAGAACGCGTCGGCGTCGCGACCGCCGACCTTGTACACCGACCGGTTGTCCGGCGAGACCTCACCGCGCTGAAAGTATTTACCGAGGTTCAGCAACGTGTCGCCGATATCGGTGGGCGACGGACCATGAGTGCGCGAATTAACCACGACGCCCCCTTCGAGCTGTGCTTTCGGGCTGATAGGGGCAACTGTAAAGAGACCGGGTGCTCCGGCAAAACGAACTTTTCACATCCTCGGTGACCCCTCGGTGAGCTGTGAGGTCGGCGAAATCTCGTGGTCACGGACGCGGCTCGGGCGGCGGCGCGCGATTCGGGGCCGACCTGGGTCAACGGGCGGCGACCTGGCTGAACGGGAGTCGCGCGGAGCCTGTTCCCGGGCCCGCGGTGATGCTTCGGAAACCGCTGGTTCTCGGGCGGTTTACATTTGTTTACACATCCGGCGGGCTCGCTGAACAGGGAAGATGTGACGGCCCGCACACTGCGCGGGGGTTGTCGCGGCAGGGTCGGCGCCCGTGCGGGCGGGGTGGATCGAGGTCGCTCGCGCGTCGACTGGCGTGCGGCGGCGAAGTCTATAGCACTGCTGTACGGAAAGAATTCGAATCCTTTTATTTCGCCTCGGCCCTTGGTGTTTCGTGATCGCGCCCACAGTTGCCGGTCGGTAACTACCCAATAGACAACGCGTCAATATAAAGAAACGGCAACTTTTCCGTTCGGCGATTGGTTCGAGGTTGAAACGTCATCCAGGATGGGGCGGTGCAGACAGGGAGGGTTGGGGTGCTACCGAAGTCATCGTCCGACGGGCCGGCTGGTCCGCCGAAGCCGCCGACACTCGGCGGGTTGCTGCGGCGACTGCGCGACGATCGGCGGATTTCCCGGGAAAAACTGGCTTTCGCGGCCGGTGTCAGCTCGAGCTACATCACGCATCTGGAGAGCGGGGACCGGGACCGGCCGACGCAGGCCGTCGTCGAGGCGTTGGTGCGCTACCTCGACCGGATCACCCCGGTGACCGACATCGAGCGCAGGCATCTGTTCGATCTGGCCGGGCTCGCTCCCGTGGACAATCCGTCGGTCGACGACCTGCGCGCCGAGATCAACGCCGAGATGCGCCGGACGCTGGCCCTCCAGGAGCCGAACCTGGCGGCCTATGTCGACACGCGCTGGAATGTGCTGGCGGGCAACGACTCCTATCATCGCGCGTTCCCCGGCTTGGTCGAGGACGTGAACATCCTGCGCTGGTTCTTCGGCAACCCGCTCTCGCGCAAGGTGATGGTGGAATGGGAGAAGGAGTCGACCCTGACCGTGCACTGGCTGCGCGGTCTGATCGGTCAGCAGGGCGGCGGTGAGTGGGCGGCGGAGCTGCTCGACGAGCTCGCCCAGTATCCGGACTTCCGGCGGATCTGGGACGACGGCGACACCGTCTACGGCCGCGAGCACACCGCCATGCGGCTGTGTGATCTGAACACCGGCGAGTACTACACCGTCGACGTCCAGCTCTTCCGCCTCGACTCGGTGGCCTACCCCGGCCGCATCCAGTACTACCTGGCAGTGCGGGAACCCGACGGCGCCTAGATGCCGGCGACGGCGACCGGTGCCGCGGTGTGTGGTGTGCAGGTGGTGACCAGCTCGATCAGTGCGGCGGCGACGTCGTCGGGGTGGGTCACGGGGGCTCCGTGACCCGCGCCGGGCACCGTCTGCACGCCGCGTGCCCCGGGGAGTCCCGCCGCCAGCCGCGCGCATTTCTCGGCGGTGCTGCTGTGGTCGTATTCGCCGCGCAGGACGAGCGCGGGCACGGTGATCTCGCCGAGCCGCTCCAGCACGGAATCCCGATCGATCAGGCACCGGGCCGCCGGATGCAGGGCCGTGCGATCGTGGGTCAGCCAGCGGGTGATCCACCAGCGCCAGATATCCGGGCGATCGCCCCCGATCAATTGGGGCGCCAATTCTTCGGCCAGTGGCACCAATTCCGCGGTGCCGCACCATTCGTCGAAGAATTCTTCGTAGTAGGTTTCGTCGGCCCGGGTGCACGCGCCCGCCTCGGTGTCGAGCAGGGCGAGTCCGCTGACCCGTCCCGGCGCGAGCAGCGCCATCCGTAAGGCGGCGTATCCGCCCTGGCTCATTCCGCCGACCACCGCGGTTTCGACGCCGACCGCGTCGAGCACGCGCAGACCGTCCTCGGCCAGGTCCCAGTAGTCGAAGCGCGGGTCGGCGCCGTAGCCGGTCCGGCCGTGACCGCGGGCGTCCCAGGCGATGACGTTGATGCCGTTGTGCGCCAATATGGTTCGAATCGGATCGAACATGGATTCGTCCATCAGGAATCCGTGGGCGAGCAGCAGGGTGGGCCCGCGAACCGCGCCGGTACGGAAATGGATGTTCACCGAGTCGGAGTGCACATAAGGCATGTTCGAAACATACAAGTGCTGACGACCATTTCGCCCCGCCGTCAGAAATGTGGTCACCGCCGGTTCTGTGAATTCACTGGCGAGTGTATGTACCTCGAGGGGGTGTGCCGATTTACCGCCTGCTATGGACACATGTGTTCACGGCCGATTGGATCGAAGGACAACGACGTACGGCTCGATCAGAGAATTTCGGGGAGTGAACTGATGAGGGTGACGGAGTACGGAAATCACGCACATATATGGCTTGCCGCCGCGGGCGACGGGCTCTCGGACACCTTCGCGGTGTGCGGTGCGGAAGGCAGGGCCATCTGGTACGGCCCCTATCTCGACGCCGATGTCGACCATCCACGCGGTGACCGCCACGCCGCGGCCATGGGTGCCGCGGGCCGCGCGATCTGGCTGGCCGGCCGGGCCCGCGACGATACGGGCGTCGACAAGGCGACCCTGCACCTGTCGGTCAGCGACGACGAGCTCGACGCCGTCACGCTGGCCTGCACCGCATCGATGGCCGGTCTGGCCCTCGATCTCCTTGTCACCGAGGACAATCCAGCCCAGGACTGGTGCCATGCCTTCGGCAGGCTCGACTGGAACTCGGGCCCGCTGACCAGCCTGGTCGATCCCGCCGAGCCGCCGAGCGCGCCGGTGCTCCGCTCGATCACCGGCGGCCTCGAACAGCAGTCCGAACCACAGGAAGGGCCTGTCATGCACGAAAACGCCACGGATCACTGGTCGGAACTGCGCTCGGCGTTGGAGGGGCTGCTGCTGCACGACGCGATCGGCATGGACGCCAAGATGCGCCACGCCGTCTCCGCCGTCGTCCACCTCACCGTCGACACCCCGCACGGCCCACCCGAGGACGCCGAGGAGTTCCTCGGCCGCTTCGACGCCTCCTGGCTGGTGGCGTCCTGGCTCGGCCACGACACCGAGCTCTCCCTGATCGCCACCCTCGCCGCGGGCGAGATCCCGGCCCTGTCCTGGTGCGAACTGATGTTCACCACCACCCTGGCCCCGTGGTCGACCAGCCCCGTCGCCGTGCACGCCCGCCGGGTATTCACCACGGTGCAGCGCGGAAAGCTGGGTGCGGTCCGGGCGCACGTCAGCTGACCGCGCCCGGGCCGATCGGTCAGACCGCCGCGCCGACCTCGACCTCGGCGAACGACCCGACCCAGCGATGCGGCGGGCGCGGCGGGTTGGGTTCGCCCGCGCGGTGCACGCCGACGGCCCGCCATCCGGCGGCCACGGCGGCATCGAGTTCGTCCGGGTGGTCGGACAGGAACAGGATCTGCGCGGCCGGGACGCCGATGCGCTCGGCGATGACGTCGTAGGACGCGGCCTCGCGCTTGGGGCCGGCGCTGACCAGATCGAAGTGATCGGTGATCAAGCCGGACAGGTCGCCGGACTCGGCGAAGGCGAACCAATCCCGTTGGTTGCGTTCGGAACCCGACGAGTACACGTACAGGTCGAGCCCGGCCGCGTGCCAGGCCGACAGCGCGGGCACCACATCGGCGAAGAACCGCCCGTGCAGCGCGCCCGCCCGGAACCCCTGGGCGCAGATCGCGCCCTGCGCGGCCTTGAGCGGCTCGGCCTTGACATCGGAACGCAACCAGCCGATGAGGATCTCGGCGACCCGATCGGTGTCGGCGTCGGGTTCACCGGCCAGCTCCCTGGTCTGGGCGAGCACGGATTCGGCGGCGCCGGCAGCGTTCCCGGCCAGCCAGGCGGGCAGGCGCTGCTCGGTGTAGCCGTAGAGGTCGGTGCGCACCGAGTCGGTGGGGCTGGTGGTGCCCTCGATGTCGAGGACGACGGCGCGGGTCACGACGCGGCGAGCAGTTCGTCCAGCGTCGGGAAGCCCGCGCTGATCTTGTCGCCGGTGAAGTCGCCGATCCAGCCGTCGGCCTCCTCGAAGAAGCGGATGGCGATGAAATCGGGCCGGGTACCCATGTCGAACCAGTGCAGGGTGCCCGCGGGGACCGAGAGCAGATCGCCGGCCTCGCAGACCGTCGCCAGCACGGCGTCGCCGAGGTGCAGGTAGAAGCAGCCGCGACCGGCGGCGAAGAAGCGCACCTCGTCCTCGGCGTGACGGTGCTCGTCGAGGAACTTCGCGCGCGCGCCCGCCGCCGTGGCGGGCCATTCCGGGTTGTCGTCGTCGGGGTGGATCCGGGCGACGTCGATGTGCTCGTAGCGGCCCGCCGCGTTGAGTTCGCCGATCTGCGGAGCGTAGTGGGCGAGCAGGGTGTCGGAGTCGGTGTTCGCGGCGTCGGCCAGCACGTCCCAGCGTGAGAAGGCGATGCCGTGCTTGTCCAGCTCGGCGGCGATCTCGGCGGTATCGGTGGTGCGTACGCGCACGTCGGCGGCGTTGTCGGCGGCCATCACTTGCAGCAGGGTCATTGTCTATCCGATCTCGAGTGGCGTGGCGTCGGTGCGCCCCGTGCGGGTGATCAACTCGCACAGGGCTTCCAGGCATTCGGCGCGATCGCGCGCCTGGGCAAGAGTGTCACCCCAGGTGGTGATCCCGTGCCCGGTGATGAACAGAATCGGTGGGGCGCCGGGGTTATCGCGCAGATAGGTCTCGATGTCGGCGCCGATGCGCGCGACCTCGGGCCAGTTCGGGAACACCGGGACCGCCACCGCGGCCGGGTCGGCCAGGCCGAAGCCCTTGAGCAGTTCGTATCCGGTGATCGACAGCGTGCTCACCGCGTCACCGGGCCGCGCGGCGGTGGTCGCCAGCGCGGTCGCGAACGGCGAGTGCACGTGCACGACGGCCCCGGCCGCGCGGGTGCGGTAGACGGCGGTGTGAATGCTCGTCTCCGCGGACGGCTTCCGGCTCTGTCCCGGGCGTGGCGTCGTATCGGCCACGGCCACCAGCACCGTGTCCCGTTCGGTCAGTTCGCCTTTGGACAGCCCGCTCGCGGTGATCAGCGCGTCCTCGTCGACCCGCACCGAGATATTGCCCGCGGTGCCGGGCATCCAGCCGCGCTCGTAGAGCTGGCGCGCGATGGCCGCGATCGCCGCGCCCTGGGCGGCAAACGGCTGCGAAATCCCGTAGACCACACCGTTTTCGGTGACGACGGCGGTCACCAGATCGGCGGGGGTCACGTCGAAGGCGGGGTTGAACACCGCGGTGCCTGCGGGCGCTGTCGCCACCCCGCCGAACCCGGTGACCTCGGCGGCGGCCCGCTGCTCGACCACGATCTGCGCGCCGGTCGCCATCGCGGTGTCACGGGTGGACTCCGGCGCGACCACGATGAACGGGATGCCGTGGTGGCGGGCGGCCAAAGCCAGGGTGAAGGTGCCGATCTTGTTGGCGACGTCGCCGTTGGCCGTGATCCGGTCGGCCCCGACGAGCACGGCGTCGACCTGCCCGGTGGCCATCGCCCAGGCGGCGGCGGAATCGATGGTCAGCCGGTGCGGGATGCCCGCCTCGGCCAGCTCCCACGCGGTGAGCCGGGCGCCCTGCAGCAGCGGCCGGGTCTCGTCGACGATCACGTCCGCGACCGCGTCGCGCTCGTGCAGCACCCGCAGCGCGCCGATCGCGGTGCCGACGGCACTGGTGGCCAGGCGGCCGGTGTTGCAGTGTGTGAGCAGCCGCAGCGGCCCGTCGCCACACAGGCGCTGCACCAGGTCGGCGGCGTGGGTGGCGGCGGCCAGGTTCACCCGGCCGTCCTCGGCGAGCAGGTCGAGGGTCTCGGCCAGCACCGCGTCGGCGCCGTCGGCGATCCGCCCGCGCACCCGCTCGACCGCCCAGGCCAGGTTGACCGCGGTCGGCCTGGCCGCCGCGATCCGATCGGCCTCGGCCTGCACGGCGGCCTCGTCCACCACCCCGCCCACGGTGTGCGCCCTGGTCGCGATGACCACGCCGAACGCCCCCGCGATCCCGATCGCCGGGGCGCCGCGAATGGCCAGCGTGGTGATCGCGTCGATGATCTCGTCGACGGTACCCAGGCGCAGCTGCCGCGCCTCGTGCGGCAGCCCGCGCTGGTCGATGGTGAGCAGCGCTCCGTCGTCCCAGGTGAGCGAGCTGTCGTCCATCGGTGTCCTTACTTCGGGTCGGTCATCGTGCCTGATAAACGGTATCCGACCTGGTCCGGGCACGAAGCCCGGGCCCGGTCGCCCCGGTCACTCGGCGACGTATTCCGCCTCGCGCTCCACGGCGTCGATCGTGGCCTGCGGTACCTGGATCGGACCGGGGGTGTAGGTGATCGCCCGCAGCGACCCCGTGTACCGGAACGGCCCACGGCGCTCGCGCAGCTCCCTGTCGACCGGACCACGCGCGTCGACGCCGACCGAGATGCCGGTCCACGGCGCCATCCCGACCAGCTGCACCTGATCGGTGAGCTCGGCGACCACCACCCCGTCGACCTCGACCACGAAGTCCCAGCGCAGGTGCGGCCGGATCGCCGCGCGCACGGTGATCTCCCCGGCCCCGCCCGGTAGCGCGGCCGCCACCGACGCGTAGCGGCCGTAGCTGTTGACGCCGAACACCACCTCGTCGTTCTCGACATAGAGCAGGTAGCCGCCCAGCGGGTCGCCGTGCGCGACGAGTACGCCTTCGTCGCCCGGCCGGAAGCCGGTGACCGTGGGACTGTCCCCGGCGGGCGTCGGCGACTCCGCCCGGCGACCGGTGAGCTCGGCGGTGATGGTGAAATCGCGGTAGGCGATCAGGCGCTGCGAGCGGTAGCGCTCCAGGGTCGGCGTGCCGGGCAGCAGCCGCACCGGTGCGGCGAACCGGGCTTCCTCGGGACGGCGCCGGAACAGGTCGGCGCGGGTGAGCAGCGGGAATACGGTATTCGCCCAGGCCGATTCGTCCCAGGCCGCGGCCAGCTCGGCGGCCTTGTCCGGGTATTGCGCCGAGAGATCGTGCAGCTCGGTCGGATCGGCGCGCACATCGAACAGCTGCCAGTGCGGCGCGTCCAGATCGGCCCCGGTCTCGTACAGCGACAGCAGCTTCCACCCATCGCGATAGAATCCGCGATGCCCGGTCATCTCCGAGTACTGCTCGGTGTGGCGGGTCGGCGCGGCCGGATCGCGCAGCAGCTCGGCTGCCGAGACACCGTCGAACTCTTTGGCGGGCAGCCCGTTACGCACCGACGGCCGCTCCAGTCCGGCCAGCTCGAGCAGGGTCGGGGCCAGATCGGTGACATAGGCGTACTCGTGCCGGATGCCGGTGTCGGCGCCGGTGCGCGGCAGGCCCTTCGGCCACGACACCACCAGCGGCACCCGCACGCCACCGGCGAAGGTCTGGCCCTTGTAGAAGCGGAACGGCGTGTTGGACGCCTGACCCCAGCCGCGCGGGTAGTGCACACCCAGCTCGGCGGTGCCGATCAGGTCCTCGTCGTGCGGGACGTCGCCGACCCAGTCCGGATCGTCGATATGGGCGAACTCGGCGAAGTACGAGCGGGTGCCCTCGGGGCCGCCCTCGGCGGTGCCGCCGTTGTCGGAGGTGAACACGATGATGGTGTTGTCGAGTTCGCCCAGGTCCTCGAGCAGATCGACGATGCGGCCCAGGCTCTGGTCGATGCTGTCGACCATGCCCGCGTACACCTCCATGTACTTGGCGTAGCGCCTGCGCTCGTCGTCGGAGAGCGAATCCCATTCCGCGGCTTCGTAACCGGGCTCGGTATTGCGCGGCTTCTGCTGCGTGCCGGGCGGGAACAGGCCCTGGGCCAGCTGTTCGGCGAAACGCTGGCGGCGCAGTTCGTCCCAGCCCTCGGCGTAGCGGCCGCGATACTTCGCCTGATCCTCGGCCTTGGCCTGCAGTGGTCCGTGCATCGCCACGTGCGCGAAGTACAGGAAGAACGGCTTGGTGGCATCGTGGGCGCGCAGGTCCTTGAGGTAGGCCAGCGCCTTGTCGGTGAGATCGTCGGTGAGGTAGTAGCCCTGCGGGTACTCCTCGATATCGACCACCGAACTGTCGGAGACCAGCTGATTCGGGTAGTAGAACGAATTCAGCCCCTCCAGCGATCCGTAGTAGCGGTCGAAACCCCGTTGCGTCGGCCAGGAATCGCGATGCGCCGACGGATTCATCGTGGCGTCCCGTACGAGATGCCATTTCCCCACGGCGTAGGTCGCGTATCCGTTACCGCGCAGGATCTCCGGCAGCGTGAGCACGTCGTCGGCCAGTTCCAGGCGCAGTCCGGGATAGCCGGGATCGGCATTGGCGACGAAGCCGAAACCCGCGCGGTGGGAATTGATTCCGGTCAGCAAGGCCGCGCGCGAGGGTGAGCACAGCGGCGTGGTGTGGTAATTCGACAGGCGCACGCCCTGGGCAGCCAGCCGGTCCAGCGTCGGCGTCTCGATCTCGGAGCCGAACGGGCCGATATCGCTGTAGCCCATATCGTCGACGAGCACGACGACGATATTGGGCGCGCCGGCGGGCGCGGTCGGGGGAGAGGTCCATTCCGGGGTGGAATCGGCCGAGGTGCGACCGGCCGAACCACCGAAGGATTCGTAACCGCGAGCGTGGGGTGGAACAGGCATTCTGGCAGTAAAGGTGACATATTCCCTGGTCACCAGGGTTATATGCATCTTGCGCGGAATCGGTGACCCCTGCGGCGCAACTTGTTAGCGTCACTGCCGTGCCCACGAATCAGCCCTCTCGCTGCTGTTCGTGTCGCGTCCTGCGTGGCTGACGTACGTCTGCTGACGTACGCGGCCGAACGAGCCGATGTGTCCCCTTTCCCCGGTGCGCTCCTGTGCTGCGCGCCGTTCGGCCCGCACCGCGGGTCGACGTGTCTTCGAGGAATCCCACGATGAGCTTTACCCCCGGCGGCCTCGATCGCCGCAACTTCCTGCGCGTCGGCGGCATCGCCGCGGCGGCCATCTTCGGTGGCGCGGCGCTGGCGGCCTGCACCTCGGCCGTCTCGGAGCAGAAGGCCGGCGGTGACAACGCGACTCCGGTGCGCGGCGGCACCCTGAAGGTGGGTATCCGCGAGGACCTGGTGCCCGCCAACCTGCTGACCAACACCGCCGCGACGCCGGTCGTCATCGGCCTGGTCTACGAATCGCTGATCCGCTACCCGAACGACACGCTGGAACCGCAGCCGCTGCTGGCGAAGTCGTGGCAGCTCGCCGCCGACGGCCGCTCGATCGCGCTCGACCTGCGCGACGACGTGAAGTTCCACTCCGGCAGGCCGTTCACCGCCGAGGACGTGGAGTTCTCCATCCGCACCTACGCCGACGCCAAGTGGTCGGCCCAGCTGCGTAGCACCGCCAGCGCGGTCACTGGCTTCGACATCGTCTCGCCCACCCGCATCGTGTTGCAGCTGGCCCATCCGCTGAGCAACATCTACGACCTGCTCGACACCGTGCCCATCCTGGACAGCGAGACCATCGACAAGCTGGGCACCGGCGACACCTATATCGGCACCGGGCCGTTCAAATACGTCCAGCGCGTACCGAATTCGCAGATCGTCTTCGAGAAGAACCCGAACTACTGGGTCCCCGAGCGCCCCTACCTCCACCGCGTCGAGGTCTCGATCATCCAGGACCCGCAGGCGCTGCTGAACGCGCTCAAGTCCGGGCAGATCGCGGTGGCCAGGGAACTCGGCTACCGCGACGCCGAGAACCTCGCCGAGGCGGGCGGCTACCGGGTGCTCGACCTCGAGGGCGCGGAACTGCAGGCCTACGTCGGCGTCAACGTCACCGAACCGGCGCTGGCCGATGTGCGGGTGCGCCAAGCCATCGCCTACGCCCTGGACCGTGAGCGGATCATCGCCGAGGTCTTCCGCGGCGCGGGCTATCCGCTGAACGTGCCGTGGCCCAAGACCTCGCCCGCCTTCGACGAGTCGCGCAACACCAAGTACAGCCGCGATGTCGCCAAGGCCAAGGATCTGCTCACCCAGGCGGGCAAGCCGCCGAAGCTGCCGCTCACCTTCGCGCCCGGCTACGAGGAGACGGCCCAGATCGTGCAGGCCAACCTCGCCGAGGTCGGTATCGAGGTGACCCTGGACCCGGTCGACGCCGCCACCTTCGTCAAGCAGCTCACCGGTCAGCAGTTCCGTGGCCTGTGGGTGACCGATCACTCGTGGGCGCAGTTCGTGCCGTCGACGCTGACCGTGAGCGCCTACCCGTTCAACGCCCGCCGCAACGCCTCCCGCTACGAATCGCCCGCCTACACCGCGGCGGCCGACGCGGCCTGGCAGCTGCCCCAGGGCACCGGCCCGGACGCGGTGCGCGCCTTCCACACCGTCAGCGACCAACTGCTGGAAGGACTGTTCCTGATCGAGATCGGCGTGCGTTTCCAGCAGTACGCCACGGCGAACAAGGTGCACGAGCTCGCCTGGACCAAGCGCCGTGAGCCCGTGCTCACCGACACCTTCCTGTCATGACCCGCTATCTGCTGCACCGGCTGCCGTCGGCACTGCTCGTGCTGTTCGGCGCCTCGGTGCTGATCTTCCTGCTGCTGCGCCTGGTGCCCGGTGATCCGGCCACGATCCTGGCGGGCAACGACGCGACGCCGCAATCGATCGCGGCGATCCGCCATCAGCTGGGCCTGGACCGGTCCATCCCGGTGCAGTACCTGAACTGGCTCGCTGACCTGTTCACCCTCGATCTCGGGCGTTCCTACATCATCGGCGGGCAGATCACCGATCTGGTCGGCCGCGGTCTCACCAACACCCTGGTCCTGACGGTGACCGCGCTGATCCTGGCCGTCGTGGCGAGTCTGGCGGTCTCGCTGGCGTCGGTGCTGTGGCCGAGCCGGTGGCTGAGCGCCGTTGTCGCCGCGGCCAATACGGTCGCGGTGGCCCTGCCGACCTTCGTCGTCGGGCCGCTGCTGGTGCTGGTCTTCGCGGTCGCGGTCCCGGTGCTGCCCGCCGGTGGTGTGCCGCCGGACGGCTTCATCGCCCGGCCCGACATCGCCGTGCAGTATCTGCTGCTGCCCGCGATCTGCCTCGCGCTGCCGGTGGCGGCGGCACTGACCCGGTTCCTCACCGAGTCGCTGCGCACCGAACTCACGAAACCGTATGTGCTGACCGCGCGTTCACTCGGCGTCCCGCACCGCGAGATCGTCACCCGAGGCGCGCTGCGCAACGCGCTGCCGACCCTGCTCACCGTGCTCGGCCTGCAGACCGGGCAGTTGCTCGGCGGTGCCGTGCTGGTGGAGGCGGCCTTCGTCTGGCCGGGCATCGGCCAGCTCATCGAACAGGGCATCAGTCGTCGCGACTACCCGCTGGTGCAGGTGCTGTTGCTGCTGTCGGTGGCGGTGTTCGTGGTGATCCAGCTGGTGACCGATATCGCGCACGCCTGGCTGGATCCCCGCATCCGGATCGGAGGACGGTCATGACCGCGACCATCGAGAAACCGGCTGCCGCCCAGGAGGAGTCGCCTCGTCGCGCCGGTGCGCTCGCGGCGCTGGGCACGGGGCAGGGGCTCGCCGGTGTCGCGCTGATCGCGGTGATCGCGCTGGCGGGTGTGTTCGCCGGTGTGCTCAGTTCCTACGACCCGCTCGCCCAGATCCCCGGCGCCAATCTGCTCGGCCCGAGCTGGGAGCACTGGCTCGGCACCGATCACCTGAATCGGGATGTCGCGGCGCGGGTGCTCGCCGGCATCCGCGTCGATCTGCTGATCGTGCTGCTCGCGGTGCCGATCGGCGCGCTGATCGGGTCGCTGGCCGGGCTCGCCGCCACCGTGAATCCCTGGGCCGATGTCACCGTGCAGCGGGTGTTCGACCTGATCCTGGCGTTCCCGGCGCTGATCTTCGCGATCGCGCTCGCCGCCGTCACCGGACCCGGCTGGCACGCGGTCGTCATCGTCATCATCGCCACCGAGATCCCGATCTTCGGTCGCCAGATCCGCACCGCCGTCCTGGCGGTGCGCGAGCAGCCGTTCGTCGAGGCGTCCGAGGTGATCGGCGCCGACACCTGGTGGACGCTGCGTAAGCATGTGCTGCCCAACGTGATCGAACCGCTCGGCGTGCAGCTGGCGCTGTCGCTGTCGCTGGCGGTGTTCATCGAGGGCGCGATGAGCTTCATCGGCATCGGGGTGCGTCCGCCGGAACCCTCGCTCGGCTCGCTGATCGGCGAGTCCATCGCCAACCTCGACGCCAACCCGTGGATGGCGATCGGCCCGCTGACCGTCGTGGCCGGGCTGACGCTCGGCTTCCTGTTGATCGCCCAGGCACTGGGCCGGGCAAGGAGACTGGCATGACCGACGAGCTGGTGCTCGATATCGACGGCTTGACCGTCGGTTTCGGCGATCGAACCGTGGTCGACCGGGTGAGCCTGCGGGTCCGCCGCGGCGAGGTCGTCGCCCTCGTCGGCGAATCCGGCTCCGGGAAGTCGCTCACCGCGCGGTCGGTGCTCGGCCTGCTGCCCGGCACCGCGCACGCCACGGGTTCCCTCCGGCTGGCGGGCACCGAGGTCATCGACGCGTCCGAGACGGCCCTGCGAGAACTGCGCGGCACCAAGGCCGCCATGGTGTTCCAGGAGCCGCAGACCGCGCTCAACCCGGTGCAGAAGATCGGTACCCAGATCCGGCAGGCGCTGCGAGCCCACGGCGTCACCGACAAGGCCGCCGCCAAGGCCCGCGCGATCGAACTGCTTGCCGCCGTAGACATCCCGGAGCCGGCGAAGCGGCTGGACTGGTATCCCCACCAGCTCTCCGGCGGGCAGAAGCAACGCGTGGTGATCGCGCTGGCCCTATCCGGCGACCCGGACCTGCTCATCGCCGACGAGCCCACCACCGCGCTCGACGTCACCGTCCAGGCGGAGATCCTCGACCTGCTGCGGACCCTGCGGCGCGAGCGGGGCACGGCGATCCTGTTCATCACCCACAACCTCGGCGTGGTCGCCGAGATCGCCGACCGGGTGGTGGTGATGCGGGCCGGGCAGGTCGTCGAAGAACAGACGGTGTTCGGGCTGTTCGGCGCACCGGAGGCGGAGTACACGCGGACCCTGCTGGCGTCGGTGCCGCGGCTGCCCGCGGTGTCCGAGCGTGGGGCCGGGGCCCGTACGGGTGAGATCGTCGGCGCCGCGAGTGAAATCGACGCGGCGCAGCCCGATCCCGCCGGAGTGAGCGGTACCGCGAGTGACGGCGACGCCGAGCGCGCCGAGATCGACGGCGACGAGCGTGCTGCGGGCGACGGTGGCGAGCGTAGTGCGGGCGATGGCGTCGGTGCTGCGGGTGGCGATGTCGTGGGATCGGCTGCGGGTGAGGGCGTGAACTCCGCGGATGATGGTTCGTCCGAGGGAGCGACGGCCGGTGATGCCGAGGAGCCGGAACCGGCTGCCCGCCGGATCCTGCGGCGCGTCGTCGTGCGCGGTCCGGCTGTTGTCGCCGAGAAGGGCGGCGGTACCGACGAACCCGACTATCGCGACGTGTTGCGCATCGACGACCTGTCGGTGACCTACCCGGGACGCCACGGCGCGGCACCTTTCCCCGCGCTGCGCGACATCGCGCTGGCGCTGGGCCCGCGCGAAGTGCTGGGCTTGGTCGGCGAATCCGGCTCGGGCAAGAGCACACTGGGCCGCACCGCGCTCGGACTGGTGCCCGCGACATCGGGCACCGTGGAACTGCAGGGTGTCTCCCTGGCCGGGCTGTCACGACGCGAACTACGGGGCCTGCGCAAGAACGTCGCGCTGGTGCATCAGGACGTGAGCGCCTCGCTCGACCCGCGGCGCAGCGTCGCCGACGCGATCGCGGAACCGCTGCAGGTGCATCGCGCCGCCTCGGGCGCGCTGCTGCGGGCCAAGGTCGGGGACCTGCTCGAATCGGTGCGGCTACCACGGGATTACGCGCAGCGGCGGCCGGGCGAGCTCTCGGGCGGTCAGCGTCAGCGGGTGGCACTGGCCCGTGCGCTGGCGCTGGCGCCACGGCTACTGGTGGCCGACGAACCGACCAGCGCGCTCGATGTCTCGGTGCAGGCCCAGGTGCTCGACCTCTTCGCCGACCTGCGCGCCGAATACGGCTTCGCCAGCCTGTTCATCAGCCACGATCTGGCGGTAGTGCACCAGGTCGCCGACCGGGTGGTGGTGTTGCGGCAGGGCCGGATCGTCGAAACCGGCGAGGTCGGTGCCGTCTTCGCCGCACCGGCCCAGGAGTACACCCGCCGCCTGCTCGACGCGGTGCCGGCTCCCGACCCGTCGACGGCTCGCCGTGGCCGGGACGGATCCGCGGCGAGCGCGCTCCAGCGCATCGGGGCCTGACGTGGACGAGCCGCCGGAAGGGGAACCGGCGGCTCGTCGACACACGTGGATCAGCGATGGTCGGGGCGGCGCGGTTCACGCCGATCGTCCTGACCTGCTCGCGTCATACCTTGCGAGTTCTCGCCCATCTGCTCCTGCCGCTGTTGCTGCTGCTGCCGCGGCATCTGCTTGGGCATTTTCTTAGGCGTTTTCTTGGACTTGTCAGCCATCTCCACACGGTCCTTTCCGAGGGATAGTGTTTCGCCTAACGCGCCAACGATAGCCAGCGCAAATGCACTTCGGTAGAGGTGTGCGCAAAATGATGGTCCGACCAGGGGAATTCCCGGCGTGTCGATTGTTCGGGAGAATTCTCGAACATTATTTGCCGACGCATTAATCGTGGCAATTCGCCGCCTGGACGGCGGTTTTCCGGTCAATTTTCTTCGGCACGGTAACGACGTTGCGCGCGCAGCAGCATCTGGCGAATTCCCGCGATCATCCGGGTGCGGTCCAACGGCTCGGCGATGATCGGATCGCCCGTCCTGGCGTAGTAGCGCCCGTCCGGGAAGTCCATCCACCAGAACGTGCGCTCCGGTGTCGACGGGCGAGCGTCCACCGCGCCCCCGGCGTAGGCGGCGATCTCGCCGTGTCCCGAACGTGGCCGCCGGAACACCCGGGAGATCTGATCCGCCGCGCTGACCGCGCCCCTGCGGTACTCGAAATGCTCGTCCTCGTCGGCGATCCGCGCGCGCGGGATCTCGATCGGCGCGAGCCTGCCCGGCCCGCGCTCCGGCAGCGCCGCCACCGCGGTCTCGGCGACCTCGTCGATACCGCACCAGGTGAGGACCACCTCGCCGCCGGTGTCGTCGCCGCCGTTCGGCTCCTGGGTCAGCGTGGCGCCCGACGCACCCCGGATGGCGCCGTGGAATCGAATGATCTGCGGACTATCCTGCCCCGCATATCCTTTCGACTCCAGCCGGGCATCGGGATGCAGCAGGGTATCGATGGCGCGCTCGACCATCGGGTCGTACTTGTCGAGCAGCGAGCGCACGGCCAGCTCCCGGTCGCGTTTCAACTCGTCGAAATCGCTGATGCGCGTACGGAATCGCAGCGGATACGGCAGTCGGTCCCGGCCGTAGGCGGCCCACAGGATCTCGAACTCCTGCCCGGTGAACCTACTGCTGGGCACTGTCGTTGTCCGCTCCGATCACCGGCGGCACCGTCCTGATGTCGCCGAGCCCGGTGAGGATCTCCCCGTTCTCCTGATTGACGAGATAGTCGGGGAAGGTGTGGGTTTCGTCGTCGTTCTGCCCACCACGTCCCGCGCCCGCGCCCATGCCGCCCATCCCCGGCATACCCGCGCGGCCCGCGGCGCCCGCCG